>CALJUJ010000340.1 GCA_937975525.1 uncultured bacterium | reverse complement strand
GATCCAGATCCGCAGCGGCGCCGATCGCGCCGTCGTGCGCAACAACGTCGTATTCTCGAACCAACGCCGAGGAATCGAAATTCGCGGCGCCGATGCTGGACGCGTCGTCAACAACTTGGTTTACGCCAACGGCACCGGCGGCGTTCAGTTGCAGGCAACCAGGGGAAGCGAGGTGTCCGGCAACACCGTCTACGGCAACGGTGAGAACGGTGTGACGGTCGGCGGCAGTGCCGTGCCGCTCGGCCGCCTCGACCGCCCCCACGCGGCGGGCGAGGAGGTGCTCGACCTCTGGCTCGGCAGCATCGAAGCGAGCCGCAGCCTCCTTGGCGGCGCCGTCGTCGAGATCGCCGAGAGCGGTGCACGCCACCGCGTCGTCGCCGATGCCGACTCTGAGCGGGGACTGCTGTCGATCCTGATCGAGCCGCCCCTCGGCATGGCCCTGCCGCGCGATTCGAGCGTGATCGACCAGACGCTATCGGCGACGGGGAGCCGGGTGCAGCGCAACGTGGTCGCCGCGAACGCGCTCGGCATCCTCGTCCAGGCGAACTCGCTCGAAGGCCACGTGTGCGGCGGGAACGTCGTCGCCGACGGGCTGCCGGGCCTCACGCCGCGGTGCGATTCGGACATCCTCGCCGATCCCGAGCTGGTCGACCCGGACGGCGCCGACGACGAGCTGGGCGGTCCGGGTTTCGCCGACGACGACTTCCGGCTGTGGCAGGATACCAGCCCGGCGGTGGATCTGACGCCGTGCTCGGCCGAGCTCGACGTGCCGTTGGGCAGCACGGATCCGAACGGCTGGCCGGACGAATGCCCGATCGACTCGGGCTATCACTACTTCGCGGTCGACGGGATCGATCTGGGTCGAGGCCGGTAGGGTGGAAGGAACGCAGGTGATGGGCGCACCGATTCGCATCGGCTACGTGATCAACTCGATGATCGTCGGCGGCAGCCAGACGCACCTCGTGCAGGTGATGCGCTTCCTCGACCGCGAGCGTTTCGCTCCGACGTTCTACTGTCTGAGCGGGGAGGGCGAGCTGCTCGACGCGGTCCGGGCCACGGGCGTGGAAGTGCTCAGCCCTGCCGCCGGTGAAGGCTACCGCGGCCTCGGGCTGGCGCGCCGGGTGTGGGCGCTGCGGCGCTCGTTCGCCGAGCGCCACCTCGACATCGTGCACAACTACCTGCTGCGGGCGAACTTCGTCGGATCGATGGCGGCGCGTCTGGCGCGGGTGCCGGTCGTGCTCTGCAGCAAGCGCGGCTGTCATGAGATGCGCGGCGGCGACTTGCTGATGGCGCGCGTCGGGAACGCGCTCGCCGACCGGGTGACGGCGAACGCCGAGGCGGTGCGCCGTTTCGTCCACGAGGACGAAGGCTGTGCGCTCGACAAGATGCCGGTCATTCCGAGCGGGATCGACACGGACCGCTTCCAGCCGCTCGCCGCGGCGGACTACAAGGCGCGTATCGGCCTGCCCCCTGGTCGCACGGTGATCGGCATCGTGACGCGCATGCGAACGCGCAAAGGGGTCGAAGAGTTCATTCGCGCGATCGGCACGGTGCGGCAGCACCGGCCCGACGTGCATGCGGTGATCGTCGGCGAAGTCGCGCTCGACGACGTCCTCCAACGGCTCGTCGGAGATCTGGGCCTCGGCGAGCACCTGACGCTGCTCGGCAGCCGCAGCGACATGCCGGAGGTCTTGTCCGCGTTCGACGTCTTCGTGCTGTCATCGCACGACGAAGGTATGTCCAACGCGGTTCTCGAGGCCATGGCGATGCGCTTGCCGGTCGTCGCGACCGACGTCGGCGGCACCGGCGAAGTGGTGCGCGACGAGGCGAGCGGGCTTCTGGTGCCCGCGAAGGATCCGGACGCGCTCGCGGCAGCGGTGGCTCGAGTGATCGCGGACCCCGAACGAATGGTCGCCATGGGGAGCCTCGGTCGCGACATCGTCGTCGAGCGATTCTCGGCGCGCGCCATGGTGCGCCAGATGGAAGAGCTTTATCTCGACATCGCCCGCAGCAAACAACTCGAGCTCGGGCGCGCCGCGGACATCGCGGCCTGAAAGGTGAACGATCAATGAAGGTGACGTACATCGGACACGCATGCATTCTCGTCGAATCCGGCGGGAAGCACCTGCTGATGGACCCGTGGATGGTGGATCCGACCTACCATGGCGCCTGGTGGCACTATCCGCCGCTGGTGCACACGCCGAAGGATCTGCCGAAGATCGACTTCCTGTACATCTCTCACGAGCACCCCGACCACTTCGATCCGCCGACGCTCGCGCAGATCAACAAGGACGCGAAGATCCTGATCGCCGACTACCGCAAGAAGCGCTTCCTCGAGCGCATTCGTGCCTGCGGCTTCGACGACATCGTCGAGCTCGCGTTCGGCGAGCCCTACCACTGCGAAGGCACGGACATGGAGCTGAAGCTGATCCCGCCGGATCGCCCCTGGGACGACAGCGCCATTCTGATCAAGACGGAGGGTACGACCGTGCTCAACGTCAACGACTGCCACCTCGACGACACCACGTTGGCTCGCATCGGTCAGGAGGAGGAAGTCGACCTCGCCTTTCTGACGTTCACCGGCGCGAGTCAGTACCCAGGCTGCTTCGACTTCCCCGAGGAAGTGAAGATCGAGCGCTGGCAGGCATCCAAGCGGGCGCACGTGGAGGAGTTCGCCAACTGGGCGCAGCTCGTGCGCGCCAAGCGCGCCGTCCCGGCCGCCGGCAACTACGCGCTGCTCGCCGAGGAGCAGATTCCCTTCAACACCCCGCACTACGTCAACACGCCGCAGGACGCGATCGAGGTCCTGCGCGAGAAGGCTCCCGACATCGAGGGCCTGCAGATGAATCCCGGGGATGTGTGGACGCCGGCAGAGGGCCTGCAACGCCGGAATCCGGCCCCCGACTGGAGCAAGCGCATGGACGACATCGCGGCCCTGGCGAAGCAGCACAGCGCCGACGTCGCGAAGTACTTCGACAGTGAGCCGCCGGCGCCGCCGGACCTGTTCGATCGCTTCAAGGCGTACTTCGGCGGGCTGTTGGCGTCCGACCCGTCGGTGCCGGAGCGAGTCAACATCGTCACCCAGTGGGACGTCACCGGCGAGCACGGCGGCAAGTGGGTGATCGACTTCACGCGCGACGACGATTGGATCTACGAGGGCGAGGCCGACAACTGGAATCTGCGCCTGCAGGTGCCGTCGCGCATGGTGGCGGCCGGGGTCAACGGCGACGCGATCTGGGACAATCTGGTTCTGTCCTTTCGATTTCGGCTGGCGCGCAATCCGGACGTCTACATGCGCGAGTTCTGGACCTGGCTTTGCAAGCTCTGATAGCGAGAGGGTTTCCGAGCGACATGCGAGACAGCGCCCGTGCGGGCGCGAGATTCGATGGGTGATCAGTTGAACGTCCTTTTGGTGGTCTTCGAGGGAGTCCGAGCCGACCATTGCTCCGCGCTCGGCTACCCGCGTCCGACGACGCCGTTTCTGGAAACGGTGGCGGCGGAGGGGGTGCGCTTTCCCCACATGATCAGCAACGCCCCGTCGTCCTCGTCGGCGCACGCCTCGCTGTTCACCGGCCGCTTCGCGAGTGCGCACGGCGTCCACGCGGAATCCCCGGTCCTCGGCGACAGCTTGCCGGTCCTGCCCGAGATCCTTGCGAAGGCGGGCTACCGCACCGGGGCGTTTTGCACGAACCGCATCATCGGGCCCGAGTCCGGGTTCGGTCGCGGTTTCGATTCGTTCGCGACCCAACGGTACCAGAACCGCATCGCCGACCGCGCCGTCAGTTATGGCCGTCGGGCCGGCGACCGGATCCTGCGCCGCTCCGACGCCGGCGGGCGGCGGACGAACGAGGCGCTGCGGGACTGGGTGGAGCAGGTGGAGGCACCCTTCTTCGCCTTCGTGCACTACGACGAGACGCGGTTGCCGCTGCGCACCAGCGTCGCGATCGATCCGGCATTTCTCGATCGCGAGACGGCTTCGTTGCGCTTGCGCTCGACCGCGCAAGACGTCGATGCACATGCGGCCGGAGACGAACGCCTGAGCGACGCCGAGCGCCGGCTGCTGATCGCCTACTACGACAACGCCCTGCGCTACGTCGACGCACGCGTCGAGGAGATCGCCGCGGCGCTGCGCGAGCGGGGACGGTGGGACGACACGCTGCTCGTGGTCACCTCGGACCACGGTCAAGCCTTCGGTGAGCACGGACTGCTCGGCAGCCGAGTCGGCCTCTACGACGACCTCCTGCGCGTGCCCTTGGTGATGCGCTGTCCGGGAAGAATCCCCGAGGGCTTCGTCGTCGAGGAGATCGCGCAGACGGTCGACGTCGCGCCGACGGTGCTGCACTTGCTCGGACTGGATCTGCCGAGCGAGATGCAGGGCCGGGCGCTGTTCTCGAAGGGACGTGCCAGCGCCGGACCCGGCTACGCCATTGCCGAGCGTTTCCGGCCGAACCTGCTCGACGCGCGCCGCCGCTTCCCCGACGCGCCTTGGGATCGCTGGGACCAGCGCATGAAGGCCATTCGCACCCGCAAGGAGAAGCTCGTCTGGTGCGCCGACGAACGCAACGAGCTCTACGATCTCGAGGAGGATCCGCGCGAGGAGCGCAATCGAATCGAAGGCGAAGTCGCGCGCGGGGATGCGCTGCGGCGACGTTTGTTCGACTGGTTCGCGGGCGTGCATCCCGCACCGGCGGCGCGCGCCGTGAGCGCCTGAGGCGGACTGCGCAACCCAGCTTCATGCAAAGAGTCGCACTCATCGGGCTCGATTGCGCCGCGCCGGCGGTGCTCTTCGACCGCTACCGGAGCGAGATGCCGCACCTCGACGGCTTCCTGCGTACCGCGGGCCATGGCGCGCTGCGCAGCTGTCACCCGCCGATCACGGTGCCGGCCTGGGCGTGCATGCTGAGCGGTCGCGACGCCGGCGAGCTCGGAGTCTACGGATTCCGCAATCGGCGGGCGCACGACTACGGCGGCTACGCCATCGCCACCGCCGCGGCCGTCGATCGGCCCTGCGTTTGGGACCGCATCGCGGCAGCGGGCGGGGAGGTGATCCTCCTGGGCGTACCGCCATCCTATCCTGCGCGGCCGGTGCGAGGTTCCCGGGTTGGTTGCTTCCTGACGCCGCGGGGGGCGCAGCAGACGACCTGGCCGCGCGAGCTCGCCGCCGAGATCGAAGGTGTCGCGCCCGGGTACGGCTTCGACGTCGAGGGCGTTCGCGGCGGCGAGCCTCGGGCGCTGCTCGCACGCGTGCGTGCGAAGACGGAGCGCCATTTCCGGGTGGCGTGTCATCTCGTCCGCACGCG
>CALJUJ010000339.1 GCA_937975525.1 uncultured bacterium | reverse complement strand
CAGGGCATTCGCTTTCCGTTCTGGTCGACGATCATGACCTCGTTTCTGATCGGGCGTTTCATCGGGACCTTCCTGCCGAGCACGATCGGGCTCGACGGCTACACCCTGTACGAAGCGAGCCGCTATTCGAATCAGTGGTCGCGGGCGGTGACGGCAAAGGCCCTCGAAAAGATCATCGGCATCACCGGGCTGTTCCTCGGTATGGTCGTGACTCTTCCTTTCGGCTACGCGGTCATCGTCGACGTGACGACGGGGATCGGACGCCCCGGGGCCGGCCCGATGCTCGCCGGCGCGATCGCCATCGTCGCCGGCGGACTGTCGGCGAGCGTGATCCTCGGCCTCATTCGTCCGGGTCTGCTGGCGGCCGCGAGCGGTCTACTGAGCCGCTTTGCCCCGGCGGCACTCACGGGTCCGCTGGCGAAGTTCGAGGAAGCCGTCGCCGCCTATCGAGGGCGCTTCGGACTGCTGCTGGCGGCGCTCTTCAGCAAGTTCGTCGCACACTTCACGACGGCTATTGTCTACTACTTCACGGCCCTCGCCATCGGCGTCGTCGGCGCAGCCTTCTGGCCGATCACCTTCGGCTCGACGATCCAGATCCTCGCGACCGTGCTGTCGCCGACGATCGCAGGCGAAGGTGCGCGCGAGGCGTTTCAGGCCCTGCTCCTGTCCAAGCAGCTCGGCGGCGTTCCCCAGGCCGTGCTGTCCGCGGCACTCGGGTTCATCGCGGCCGAGGCAGCGACGATGTGGGGCGGCCTCTTCTTGTGGACGCGGACGCCTCGCTGGCGCCCGCGCGCGTGCGTCGTGGACGGCACACAGGTCGACTACGCGTGGCTGCAGGAGGAGCACACCGGCGTGTCGACCGGCGCTCACCTAGCGGCGGAACTTCCTGGCCGGACCAGCTAGAAGCCAGGCCGAGCCAACCTCGCTGCCCACGCGGCGTGGGACGCCGTTCAGGCGAACCAGCGACGGTCGAATGTGAATACGTGAATCAGCAGCATCCCCAATGAAAGCTCCGGGAAGGCCATCGTCGCCAACAGCATCAGGTGCATCGCAACCATCACGACCCATGCGACCAGTCGGCCCAGCGAGAACAGGCTGAGCGGCGCGAAGGCGACCTCTCCCAACAACGCCATCCAGGTCAGCAGCCGGACGAACACGTCCGGGAGCGCCAGCAGAATTCCGGTGAGCCCACCCTCCCGTGCGAACGGCAGGCCGAAGGCGTACTGCAGCGCGGTGCCGTCGATCCACTCGGGCGTCTGCAATTTGGCGAACCCACTCAGGCTGTAGGCGATCGCCATGACGATCCAACTGGCCCGGAACAATGCCTTCGGGAAGATCCAGTCGGACGTTGGCGCTCGCTGCAACACCGACCAACCCTCTCCGGCCGGAACGAGGAGAGTGGCGATCAGCAGCCACCCGACGAATGGAATGGAGGGGCTGAGCAGCCCGAGATCTCGATCGACGATGCATGCGAGCAGGTACCAGCCGAGCAGCGCCGCCACCCGCCGGTAGAAGCCTGCTGCCAGAGCGAGCCCGGCAACGATCAAGCCGGACACCGCCGCCCGCGCTACGGCAGGCGATGGGTCGTCCCCCAAGACCGTCGGCAGAACCCAGTCGAACCAGCGGAAGCCACGAATGTCGAACCCGTAGATCCCTTCGCTGCTCAACAGCTCCGTCGAATACGGCAGCAACAGCAGCCCGAACCCCGCCAGGTATGCGCCCAGGCAGATGCGGAAGAAGGCGAACTGCTGCGGTCCCATTCCGGTCATCGCCGACACTCGACGACCATCTCCTGGTCGACGTCCTCGCGTTCGAGAGCACTCCACGCGCGCACCTCGACGCGACGAACGCTCCCCTCGATCCCAAGCTCGTCGACGAGCGGTCCGCCACACAGACCGTAGCGAAAGATCTCTGCCGATTTCTTGCGCATCC
This sequence comes from uncultured bacterium, assembly GCA_937975525.1. Classification (GTDB taxonomy): domain Bacteria; phylum Desulfobacterota; class Binatia; order HRBIN30; family HRBIN30; genus CALJUJ01. The sequence goes on along the minus strand of CALJUJ010000339.1, from coordinate 3,368 downwards.
GTTCGGCTACGTAGGATCCGCGGGCTACGAACGCGACCCGCCGCAGGAACGGTCCGTCGATCTCGTGGGCGAAACCCTTGCCGTCGTTGACGAAATCGTAGCGCTGCCCGGATTCCGTCTCGACGTGAACCGAGAACCGAGCGGCGATCGTTTCGCGGCCGGCGACCTGACTGAAGACCACCGGCGCCGGGGCGATGATGTACCGTTGCGCCACGACGCCCAGGGGAAAGAAGCCGGTGAGGTGGGCTACGACACCGGACAGGCCGACAGCGCACCAGAGATTCGCCAGCAGGTTTCTAGATCGATCCATGATGCTTTCATGCTCGTCATTCGCCGAAGAGCGCAAGCGCTACCAGGCCCTCGTCGTCGCGATCGACGTCGCCGTCCAAGTCGAGATCGACGGCAGGACACGGGGCGGCGCGGCGTTCTGACCCGAACGCGCGACGCAGCTCGACCAGGTCGGCTGCCGTGGTCGACGAGTCGCAATTGGCGTCGCCGCCGACCTCGAGAATGGCGACCTCCCGATTCGCGCCGAACGCCTCGACGACCGTCGATTCTCCGCTCGGCCAGCGGATCGCCAGGCGATCCACCTGCGTGTGCGCACCCAGGCCGAAGTGCGCGACCGCCGGGCTCTGCGAAGCGTCGTGGTTGCCGGACCGAATCTCGCGAACCTGCCTCAGCCCGCCAGCCTCCAAGGTGATCCGCGCACCAATCCCCTCTGTATTCGGCGCCTTGCCGACCAGTCGGACCTGCAAATACCCGTGACCCGCAACGAGATCGTTGCGGAAGAGGCGCATGGGGCCCTCGATATTGGCGACGAAGATGTCGACGTCGCCGTCGCGATCGTAGTCGAAACACACCACGCCCCGGCCATTGCCGCGATCCGCGACGCCGGTTGCCGCGGCCGCCTCGACGAACGTGCCGTCGCCACGATTGAGGAAGAGGACTGCGGGCCGATCCAACCACTCGTCGGTGACTCGCGTTCGGTACCCGTTGACGTGATAGAGGTCCAGGTCGCCATCGTTGTCGAAGTCGACGGCGCATGCCCCCCAACCCCACGCACCATCCCGAACGCCCGCCCGCTCCGTAGCGTCGACGAACACCGCGCCACCGACGTTCTCGTACATTCGATTTCCGGAATTGCCCCAGAATTCGCTCGTCGAGCCCGAGCCGTCGAAGATGCTGGTCACGAACCAGTCGAGGTCACCGTCGCCATCGAAATCGCCGATCGCAGTCCCCATGCCGTTCTCGTCGGTGATCACATCGGGCATCGCAATTTCGGCGAACATGCCCTCGCCGACGTTCCGAAAGACCTGTGAGAGACCAAAGTCGGAGGCCAGCAGGAGGTCCAACCAACCATCGTCGTCGAGATCGACGAAGTTTCCGGTGAAGCTCCACGAGATAGGACCGAGATCACTGTCCTCGGTATTGATCCTGAGCCCTGCAGCTTCGGTGACTCCCTCGAAGCGACCGCTACCATCGTTGCGCCACAGGTGATCGACGAACTGGCGTGCCAGAAGCGCCGCCCAGTGGGTGGTCAAGAGGTCCAGGTCCCCATCCCGGTCGTAGTCGGCGAAGCTGGCGCTGACGTACGGACCGGGCGGGAACTGCCCGCGGGGGCGTGCAACCTCCACGAAGCTCCCTCCCGATTGCTCGAAGAGGGCGGGGCCTGGGTTGAAGGAGCCGACGAAGAGATCGAGGTCGCGGTCGCCGTCGACGTCCGCGAACGCAGGCCCCGCGGTGTGCTCACCCGCGAGAGCCACGCCGAGTTCCTCAGCAGCCTCGCGAAAGGTGCCGTCCCGTTCGTTGAGGAAGAGGAAGTGGCGACTCGCGTCGCCGCCGACGACGTAGAGGTCGGGCCAGCCGTCGCCGTCGACATCTCCCCCCGCTGCTCCGCCGGCGATCTCCCGCAGGACGTCGATCCCGGGATCTTCGTACCGATGCTCCACGGCGACTCCCGCCGCTTCGGTCACGTCGGAAAATGACGGCGACGGCGAGTCGGCTCGCGCCGGGGTGTCCGCTAGCAACACCAGCAACACGAGGGTGGCGACGTGGAGTCGCCCTGACCGCTGCGGGCTCCCGCGATGCAACGCAAACGGGCGCAGCCCCTGAGAGGCTGCGCCCGTTTGCCGCGGTCTCCGAGCCGTCAACGACGACCCGATTCCTGCTCGCTCCTCACGGAACGAGCACGTGATTGACCTGAGTTGCGCCGATGTTGAGGTAGAACCACCAGCCACTCTTGTCGTTGTTCGCCGGATCCGGCGGGTTTTCGTCGCGGTCGTCCTGCGCGGTGCCGCCCGGCGGTGTCCCGAAGCCGGCCGGCGCGCAGCTCACGCGACAGACCGTCAGCGGGCAGTTCGCCGCGCTAGCACACGACAGACCGTTGTTCGCACCACCGTTGCAGATCCCGTCGACGCAGGTCGGCGTCGGATCGCCCGGATTGGCCGGGCACTGCGAAACGTTGGTGCAGCTGGCCCCATCGTTGGTCCCACCGTCGCACTGGTCTGGCCCGGCCAGCAGCTGCGATAGGCTGAAACCACCCTGGATCAAGCCGCCGGACAAGGCACCGGCGTCGATCTTGATCGCACGGGCCGCGCTCTCCGGCACGAATCCGCGGAGCAGGCCGTTCGTCAGTGTCGCTGCCGGCTCGCCACCCTGGTACTGGGCGGCAACCTGCACGTTCTGCAGACCGATGCTGATGCCCTCGAAGGCGAACTCGAAGCTTCCGAGTTGCTCGCTCTTCGCACAGGGACCGGTCGTGCTCACGATGGCCGGGTTGTAGTTGCCCACGTTGCCCGGGCCCTTCGTGTTGGCATGGGGCTCGAGGCACGTCGTCCCCGCGCCGAGGCTCTGGTACGTGGCGGCCTCGAGGTTCGAGCTGCTGAGCGTACACGTGATGTCGTTCGTGGTGGCGGTATTGCCATCCGCGTCGACACAGCTCTCCGCCAGCCCGACCAGCACGTTGCCACCGTTGGGCGGCGTCTGCAGCAGCGGCTGGAAGAACGTGACGATGTTCAAGCTGTACTCACAGCTCGGCTCGCTGCCCACGATCGGATCGCACGCGTCGATCGCGTCCGCCAGCAGCGCCCCGTTGATGCTCAGGTTGAGCAGGCCTGGCGGCTCGGTCAGATCCGAGCACGATCCCGTTCCGAACACGTCGATGAAGACGTGCGGGTCACGGATCGCCGCCGAGTTGACGCGATAGGCGACGGGCGGCCCCTCGGGTGTAGCCGTAGGCGTCGGCGTGTTGGTCGCCAGCGGCGTATTCGTCGGCGTATTCGTCGCCGTGTTCGTCGGCGTATTGGTCGGCGTTCTCGGCGGCGGAGTAGTCATTGACGTAGTACTAGTTAGCGTCTTCGTAGTTTGGA
>CALJUJ010000338.1 GCA_937975525.1 uncultured bacterium | reverse complement strand
TTGACGACTACTGCGTCTCCGCCCCCGTCGTCTGTCAGGACGACGGCAACGAGTGCACCGCCGAATCGTGCAACCCCGCGTCGGGCTGCGCGAGCACGAACGTCGCCGACGGCACCTCGTGCGGCGGCGGTGCGGGAACCTGCCAGGCAGGGGTGTGCGATACGCCGAGCACGGCGGAGTACGAGCAGAACTTCGAGGCGCTCGACGCGATGAGCGAGACCGCGCTCGAGGACGAAGGCTGGGTCGTCTTCGGCAACGTCTTCAACGGAAACACCGGCGCCTACCTCTACGGCTATGGGGTGTTCCCCGCGCCGAACGGCGGCGCCGCCTTCTCGGCGATCGTCACCGGCCAGGGCGGCGCGACCCAAGGCAACCAACAGCTGTCGATCTACAACGACTACAACAACATGGACCACGGCAACGGGCACCTGATCGAGGCCAACGTCTTTCGCGAGCGCTCGATCACCGCGGCCGACGTCGGCAACACGTTGACATTCAGCTTCGATGCGAAGCGCGGCAACATCAACAGTCCATCCGACCCGCTCTGTCCGTGCACGAGCACGGCCCTGGCGTTCATCAAGACCCTGAATCCGGCTGCGAACTTCGCCACCACGAACCTCATCGAGCTGGATACGACCAACCTCCCGGAGACGTGGGACCGCTACACGCTCACCTTGCCGATCGGCTCCAACCTCGTCGGCCAGCTCCTGCAGGTGGGTTTCTCGAGCTCGGCCACCCTGTTCGAGCCGTCCGGTGTCTTCTACGACAACCTCGAGGTCGCGGGCGTACCGACCGCCCCTTGAGCACCGAGCTCCCGGCGGCGCCTGCGCGTGCAGGCGCCGCCGGAGGAGCGCTCGCAGCGCCCACCCAGTGAGCCCGACGAGGGCCTTCTCGAAGCCAGCCCCGCGAACCGAATCGCTCGAGATTGCGATTGGCTGCGGTTTCGGGCCGGGGCTGCGACCGAGACCGATTCGCTAGCATCCGAGCTCAGCGCCTGGGCGGCGACGCGCCGGCGCTGGCCAGCAGCCCGGCGGGCACGAGCGCGGCGCACAGCACCAGCACCGCCATCGGAGGGTCGCCCGGCGTGTGCGTCTGGACCTGTTGCACCGAGTGGATTGTGGGCAGCGTCTCGATCATGCCGACCAGCAAAATGCACCAGCGGGCCCAGCTCGCCGCGGCGGTGTCGAGCGCGAAGAACGTCAACATGGCGATGGCGACGCCGCTTGCCAGGAGGCCGGAGGCCGAGCCGCGCAGGATCGCCATGATGACGACTTGCTGCTGCGGCGGGATGTCGCCCCACTCCGCCTGCATCCCATCCAGGTGATACGGCATGGGCGATCCGTAGAACATGTAGAGGAGCCCGGTGGCGACGAAGCCCATCGCCACGAGATACAGGCACACCCTGCCGAACATCCGAACGTTCATTCCACGACCTCCCTTCGGCTCGACCGATCGGCGGTTGACACCTTCCCCTAGATCGCCTAACTAGAATTAGCAATCTATTTCTAGTCGAGTCGATTCGTCCATGCCGAAACTCCACGCCGCGCCGATCACCCCGCCCCGCCAGAAACGCAGCCAGGATACCCTCGAGGCCCTGCTCCGGGCGAGCCAACGACTCCTCGCGACCAAGGCGTTCAGGGACGTGACCATCAACGACATCGTGCGCGAGGCGGGGTCGTCGTCGGGATCGTTCTACGCGCGCTTCGCCGACAAGAACGCCCTGCTCCATGCACTGCACGAACGCTTCGCCGAGCGCGCCCGCGAGCAGGCGCGCCAACTGACGGCGAGCATCGACACCGACGACCTCCGCATCGAGGACGTCACGCTGATCCTGATGCGCGAGCTCGTCCGCACCCACGCCGCCAACCGCGGCGTCCTGCGCGCCGCCTTGATGGAAGCCCTCGTCGATGCCCGCTTCGTCGATCGCGTCGTCGAGCTGACGCGCGACGTCGCCCGGGCGATCACGCCGTTGCTGCAGGCCAGCCGGGCCCCGCACCCGATGACCCGGGCGCGCGTGGAGACCGGCGTCCAGACCGTGCTGGCGGTGCTCGACCAGGACCTTTTCCTCGGTGCCGAGAGCGCCAGAGGAGCCGCGTCGCCGCGCGCCCGGCGACGACCGGAATGGCTGGCCAAGATCTTTCGGACCGCCATCGAACCGTAGGAGACGAGATGCCGACACCAACGTCGCCGCCGCTGGAACGGGCGCGCGCCTTCCTCGGGCGCCGCCCGGTGATTCTCGCCTTCGGCGCCATCTACCTACTCTCGCAGATCACGATCATCACGATCCTCGATCCCCTGGGCACCGACGAGGTGCTGCGCCTGCAGACGACGTTCTCCCCAGAGACGTTCGCGAGCATCAAGGCAGGTTGGATCGACGCCGGCCTGCTCGACAGCTACTGGCGCCACTTCCTCTTCGATTTCGTGCACCCCGTCTGGTACGGCCTGTTCCTCGCGGCGCTGCTGGCCGGCGGGCTCGACTTCGCACGGGCTTCCGCCCGGTACGATTTCATCCTGCTGGCGCCCTTCGTCGCCGGGGCCTGCGACTTCGTCGAGAACTGCCTCCACGTCTGGTTCCTGGTCGACCCGGGGATGGTCGCGAACCCCTGGGTCGCGATCAGCGGCGCGTTCACCAACCTCAAGTGGCTCCTGTTCCTTCCCTGCTTCGTCGCCGCGGCAGCACTGTACCTCCGGGGCCTGGCCATCCGTCGCCGCGGGGCGCCCGTATGAAGCGCACCGACATCGACTTTCCGTCCGGCGGAGTGTCCTGCCGGGGCTGGCTCTACGACCCCGATCGCGGCCGCCCCTGCCCCTGCATCGTCATGGCGCACGGGCTGGGCGGCGTGAAGGAGCTGCGACTCGACGCCTATGCCGAGCGGTTTGCGGCCGCAGGCTACGCCGTGCTCGTCTTCGACTATCGGCACTTCGGCTCCAGCGACGGCGAGCCGCGGCGCGTGATCGACGTCCGCCGACAGCATGCCGACTGGCGCGCCGCCATCGCTTTCGCCCGGTCTCTCGCGACCGTCGATGCTGCACGCGTCGTTCTCTGGGGAAGCTCGCTTTCCGGCGGACACGTCCTCCGCCTCGCCAGCGAGGACCCCAGCCTGGCCGCAGTCATCTCGCAGGTGCCGCACGTCAGCGCCTGGGCGGCCATGCGTGCCGGCCGGTCGGGCGCGACCGGCCGCTTGCTGCGCCTGGCCCTGCTCGATCGTCTCGGCGCCATGCTGGGGAGACCGCCACGCTACGTCGCCGCCGCCGGCGAGCCCGGTGATGTTGCGCTGATGACCGCGCCGGAAGCACAGGAGTACCGCGACCTCGTGCCACCGGGGTTCGCGTTCAATCCGAGCATCGCCGCACGCTCGGCACTGTCCCTGATGCTGTACTG
>CALJUJ010000337.1 GCA_937975525.1 uncultured bacterium | reverse complement strand
CGCGCCATCGCCATCGACGCGACGGCATCGGGAGTCGCCTACGTCGCCACCAGCACCGGGGTATTGGCCACCGACGACGCCGGCCGGACCTGGACCGAACGCAATCAGGGACTTCCGGCGACGGGCGCGCAGGATGTCGGCGTCGACGGCGAAGATCCCGCGCGCCTCCTCGCGGCTACCGCAGACGGGATCTTCCGGTCGACGGATCGTGGTCTCTCTTGGAGCCAGGTGAACTCCGGTCTACCGGCCGAGGCCTCGTTCCACTCCGTCGCCACGAGCATCGACCGTCCGCAGCTCTGGTACGCCGGAGGCGTCGGCAGCGTGTTCCGCAGCAGCGATGGCGGCGCAACGTGGGACGAGATCGGCAGCGACCTTCCCGCCGTCCCCATCCTCGAGATCGCCTTCCACCCGAGCATCCCGACGCGCGTCCTCGTCGCGACGGCCGGCCGCGGCGTCTGGACGGCGGGCCAGGCTTGCGGCGACGCGGTCCTCGATGCCGGCGAGGCTTGCGACGACGGCAACACGAGCGACGGTGACGAATGCCCGGCAACGTGCGGCGTGATGGCCACCTGCCCCGGCGACTGCGACGGCGACGGTAGCGTCACCGTCGACGAGATCGTCCGCGGCGTTTCGCTGGCCCTCGGCAACGACGAGGCCGGGGCGTGCGATGCGATGGACCGCGACGCCAGCGGCACGATCACCGTCGACGAGATCATCACCGCCGTCGTCAACGCACTCGACGGGTGCCCGACCTGACGCGCAGCCGAACAAACGCCGATTCGACCTTTCGCAGGTATGTTGTTGCCACAGGTCGGCGAATCGAGGACATTGTCCCAATCTATCTAAAGTTTCGTGCGGCGTCCCCCGCAGGGCACAACGGGCCGGGGGACACATCGGACCGCGGCAGACTCGAATGGGAGTGAGGATGAAGACTCGGAACCTCGAGAAGGGGTGGGTGCCAGTCGCTCTTCTGATCGCGATGGCGTCGGCGAGCCCCTCCTGGGCTCAGGATGAATGCAACGGTGCAAGCGCAGAGAGCACCTGGGAGTTGATTCAGGAGGCGGTCTTCGAGCCGGCGTCGTGCACGAACCAGGTCTGTCACGGCGGCGGACCCATCGGCACTGCCGGCGGCCTCGACCTGAGCTCCGAAGTAGCCTACGCCAACCTCGTCGATACCGATGCCGCCACCGTTCCCGACATTCGGCGCGTTTTCCCCGGCGAGAAGGATCGCAGCCTGCTGTGGCTGAACCTGGCCGCGAAGACCCTTCCGGACCTCTGGGAAGCACCGTTGCGGGCCATGCCTGCCGATCCGATCCCGGCCCTCACGGAGGACCAGCTCGAGTTGGTGCGGATCTGGATCGAAGCGGGCGCGCCGGAGACCGGTACGGTCCCCGGTAGCGAGAACTTCGATCCCTGCCTACCGCCGCCGGCGCCGATCCCCGTCAAGCCGCTGCCACCGCCGGACCCCGCGGAAGGCATCCAGATTCGCATGCCCCCCCGCCCGCTGCCGCCGCAGAGCGAGAGTGAGGTGTGCTACGCGACCTACTACGACATTCGCGACCAGGTGCCCGCGCAGTTCCGCGGGCCGGACGGCGACACCCTGCGCTACAAGCGCAACTCGATCCGTCAGGACAGCACGAGTCACCACCTGATCGTCAACCTGTACGAAGGCCATTCGGGCGTCGATGACCCCGAATGGGGCGGGTGGACCTGCCGCGGCGGCGAGCAGGAGGGGCAAGAGTGCGACCCGCTCGATCCGAACGCCTGCGGCCCCGAGGGCGGTTGCGCGACGCCGATCATCCCCGGCGTCGCCTGTGTCGGCTACGGCCCCGATGACGCTTCGACCGGCCTCATGAACTCGGGCCTCTCCGGGCTCCAGGAGTCGGCGGGAACCTTCGAGTTCGCTCCCGGCGTCTACCGCGAGATGCCCTTGCAGGGCATCATCATGTGGAACTCGCACGCCTTCAACCTCAACCAGCAGCCGTCCAAGGTCGAGGCTTGGCTGAACTTCGAGTTCGCGCCGCCGGATGAGCAAATCACGCCGGCATTGCAGATCTTCAACGCCGAGGAGATCTTCAGCATGCGCGCCGAACCGTTCCAGACGGACGAGCCCTGCCACGTGCAGATCCTGCCGCCCCGCGCGCAGCTGTTCGAGCTCACCTCGCACATGCACCAGCGCGGTAAGCGCTGGCGCACGTTCCTGGGCGCGTTTCGCTGCGAGAGCGGACCGAACCGCGGCGACCCCTGCTCGCCACTAGGCTACGACTTCACCAGCGACGACCCGTGCGGCGGCGCCCGCTGCATTTCGAAAGTCCGCGTTCGCGCAGGGGATTGCGACTTGAGCGGCGCGGTGACGGTCGACGAGATCATCACCGGCGTCAACATCGCTCTCGGCATCAACGGCGTGGCTTCCTGCTACGATGCAGACCGCGACTTCAGCGAGAGCGTGTCGGTCGACGAGATCATCAACGCCCTCAACGCCGCGCTCCAGGGTGTGCCACCGGCAGAGGAACGCGACCCGGACGACAGCCTGCTGTACGTCAGCCTGCAGTACGATGATCCCGTCTATATCCGCTACGACCCGCCGATGGCCTTTCCGGGCCCGGGCTCGACGGAGGACGAGCGCGCGCTGACCTTCTGCGCGCTCTACGACAACGGCTTCACCGATTCGTCGGAGGTCAAGCGGAAGTCGACGTCGCCGCCGACGCCGATCAGCTTCCCCGGCCTCGGCGGTCCGTGCGACACACCGACCCACTGCGCCGAGGGCAAGGTCCGCGAGGCATGCACCGGGCGCACTCAGCGTGCGCGCGACGCTTCTTGCGACACCTCGCCCGACGCCGGCGACGGCATGTGCGACGCGTGTCCGTTGACGGGTGGCGTCACCACCGAGGACGAGATGCTGCTCCTCCTCGGTCAGTACTTCGTTCCGTGAGCTACGGCGCGGGGCGGCAGGACGGGCCGCCCCGCGCTACGGTTCAATCCAGGATCCCCCACAGCGCCGCCCACGCCGCCTGCGACGACAAGGGCGTCTTGTAGATCGGCGCCTGCGCGGCGACGAGCAACGCCAGGACTCCGCCGGCGGCCACCCACCATCTCCAGGCGGGCGGAAGGCGACCCAGCTGGCCGGCGAGCCAGAAGCATAGGGCAGTCGAAACCACCGCTTGGACACCGAGCACGCCGGCCATCAGCGCCGGCAACATCCCGCCCTCCGCAAGCGAGACGGCCAGGAGAGCCGCCGACAACACCGTGAGCCGCACGACCGGCGCCCAGCCGAGATCGGCGAGCACGTAGGGCACCGGCAGCAAGAGCACCAGGCCGAGGAAGAGCGCGGTCCGGGGCCCCGGCATCGTCAAGCGCCGCCCGCCTCGTACCAGACCGGCGAGGTCCACGCGCGTTCTTGAATCGTCCGCGGCACGGACTCGTCGCAGCAGGCCGCGAACTCGGCGGCAACTTCATCCGGCTGCGAGCAGTCCACCCCGGCACGCAGGCATGCCACGCTACTCCATCGGCACACCGGACTTTCCAGGACTCGCACGTAGTACAGAGCATCCGCGCCGGGATCGAAATCGGGATCCCGCCACACCGAGCAAAGGCGGTCGAACCCGCCTCCGTCGGTCGCGCAGCTGGCAGGATCGACGCGGCCGACGGCGGCACTCCCGGCGACGTCGTAGACCGCCTCACGCGTCGAGTCGCCCTCGACCCAGGCTTTGACGATCTGCAGGCGCTGGAGCGGCGTGCCCGGCTGCGATTTCGTTCCGGGATCGCGCAGCGCCGCAACCACGAAGGCTGGAGCATCCGCACCGGTGGGACGCTCGGGCAGATCGGCGCCCATGGGCACGCCTTCACCGTAGCCGATGGCGACGAGGTCGTCGCGATCGCACAGGTCGTCGGGGTACCCCCAGCCGCCGAAGAATCGCACGATCATGCGTGGACCGCTCGTGCCGTACACTTCGCGACGGCGCAGCGACGCGAACAAGGCGTCGCGTGAATTCTCCTCGGCCCAGAGCACGGCGAGCCCACCGGGATTGAACTCGACGTCGTCGACGAAGCCGCGCGGCAGCTCGCCGGGCGAAGCGGCTCCGGCACCCCCGTGGCCGGGGTGGGCATCCTCGCGCACGAAACCGGCGGCCCCGAGGTGGGTGTCGGTGCTACCGATGATGCCCAGCTTGTAGGGGTTGGCACCGATCTTCGCGTCGACGAGCAGCCCCTCGCGCAGCGCGTTGCGCACGTAATTCAAGCGTCCCGGGGAATCCGCCAGCCAGCCGACGTACTTCCCCTGGAAGTTGTGGTAGGGCAGCTTCTCGAATCCGCAGCGCTCGTCTTCGCTCTCGGGGCCGAGGCGGCACTCGGAATCGCCCTTGTGTTGCATGATCTCGACGATCGGCTCGGCGGCGGCGCGGGC
>CALJUJ010000336.1 GCA_937975525.1 uncultured bacterium | reverse complement strand
CGATCAGCACGTCGATGCGGCGAAAACGCGAGCGGAACTCCGACATGCGATCGCGGCGCAGCCCGGTGATCAGCTCGTTCATGAACGACTCGGAGGTGATGTACAGCACTCGCGCATCGGGCCGCCGATCGAGAATCGCGTTGCCGATCGCGTTGACCAGGTGGGTCTTGCCGAGTCCGACTCCACCGTAGAGGAACAGCGGGTTGTAGGTCTCGCCGGGAAGGTTGGCGACGGCGCGGCAGGCGGCATGGGCGAACTGGCTTCCGCCGCCGACGACGAACGACTCGAAGGTGTAGCGGTCGAGCAAGCCGCTGGAACGCCGCGAGCGCGCATCGTCGGTGCCGTTGAGACGTGGCTCCGGGATCGGAAAGAGCTCGTGCTGTGTCGCTGCCGGAGGTTGAAAGACGACCCGCGTGGCGGTGCCCATGACCGTCGAAACCGTCTCCTCGAAGGGCCGAAGAAAACGTTGATTGATTTCTTCGACGGAGCGCTGGTCCGGTGCCTCGACGAGGATGGTTCGACCATGCATGCGCAGCGGCCGCAGACGCTTCGCGAGGCGATCGAAGTCGGTGTCGTCGAAGCGCTGTCGCAGCATCTCGACCGCTTGTTTCCAGGCCTGCAACATCAGCGCCTTCTCAGGAGCTTTTCCACATTGTGGATGACGACGTGAATCTTTCGACGAAACGGGTAGTTACGATCATCCAAGAGAGCTTATCCACAAGTTTTCCACGGCCCTGTGAAGAACGGTGGTCAGGCCCCTCGAGGAGGCTTCCGAGCAGGTCCATGAATCGTCCAAAAACTATCCCGTTTGCCGCATAGGCGCAACTCGTCGGGCGCCGCTGGTGCATTAGATTGACTGAACCATAACGTAGTGCTAGCAACACAAATGCTCATGCGGCCACGGGCCGTCTTCTGGATACCCGATGAGTCTTTCCGAACAGCTTTTCGAACGCGCGGCGCGAGCCATCCCGGGCGGCGTCAACAGCCCGGTGCGCGCCTGGGGCGCCGTCGGCGGTCACCCCGCTTTCGTGCAGCGCGCCCAAGGCTGCCGCCTCTGGGACGTCGACGGTCGCGAGTACATCGACTACCTCGGCTCGTGGGGCCCGATGATCCTCGGCCATGCCCACCCCGCGGTCCTCGACGCGATTCGGAGCTCGCTGGCGAACGGCACCAGCTTCGGCGCCCCGACCGCCGGCGAGGTCGATCTCGCCGAACGCCTCTGCGAGGCCGTCCCGTCGATGCAGATGGTCCGACTCGTCAGCTCGGGGACCGAGGCGACGATGACCGCCGTTCGCCTCGCTCGTGGATTCACCGGGCGCGCCAAGATCCTCAAGTTCGCCGGCTGCTACCACGGTCACGTCGATGCCCTCCTGGTCCGGGCCGGCTCGGGAGCGGCGACCTTCGGCGTTCCCGACAGCGCCGGGGTGCCAGAAGCCACCGTCAGCCAGACGCTGGTGGTGGACCACAACGATCTCGAGGCTGCGCGCGCGATTTTCGCCGCCGAAGGCGACGCCATCGCCGCCGTCATCGTCGAGCCGGTCGCCGGCAACATGGGTCTCGTCCCGCCGCGTCCAGGCTTTCTCGAAGGATTGCGGGAGCTCACCGAGGCCGCCGGGGCCCTGCTCATCTTCGACGAGGTGATCAGCGGCTTCCGCCTTTGCTTCGGTGGCTACCAGAAGCTGGCTGGCGTGCATCCCGATCTCACCTGTCTCGGCAAGATCGTCGGCGGCGGACTGCCGCTGGCCGCTTTCGGCGGCCGCCGCGAGGTCATGGAGTGTCTCGCCCCGCTCGGACCCGTCTACCAGGCGGGCACGCTGTCGGGGAATCCGCTCGCCGTCGCCGCCGGCTTCGCGCCCGTCGAGCTGCTCGCGCACCCCTCGCTCGTCGCCTG
>CALJUJ010000335.1 GCA_937975525.1 uncultured bacterium | reverse complement strand
GCACGGCAAGAAGGCGTTGGTCACCGGGGCCTCGAGCGGCATCGGTCGCGGCATCGCGTTGGCGCTCGCAGCGGCGGGAGCGGACGTTGCCGTGAACTTACGGCGCGACGCCGACGCGGCTGCGCAGACGGTTGCCGAAGTCGAAGCCCTGGGGCGTAGCGCATTCGCGCTGCAGGCGGACGTCGGCGAGTGGGCCGAAGTCGAAGCGATGGCTGCGGAGGCGTGGGAGCGCCTGGGAGGGCTCGACGTCGTCATCGCCAACTCGGGCGTCGCTTCGCGCGTGCACACCGTCTGGGACATGCCGATCGAGGAATGGCAGCGGGTGGTGCGCACCAATCTCGACGGCGTCTTTTACACGTGCAAGGCGACCGCAGGCCGGTTGGTCGCGCAGGGTTCGGGAAGCATGGTGCTGGTGTCGTCGATCGGCGCCGACGCTTGCGCTCCGTTCGGGGCGCCGTACTACGCGTCGAAGGCCGCCGTGAACGCTCTCACCAAGACGCTTGCGCGCGAGTGCGCTTCCGCCGGCGTGCGCGTCAATGCCGTCGCCCCGGGGCTCGTGCGCAGCGACATGGGCCAGCGATTGAGGAAGGCGCTCGTCGAGCATCCCCGGTTCGGCTCGCTGCCCCTTGGGCGTGCCGTCGCGACCGACGAAGTGGGCCGCGCGGTCGTGTACCTGGCCAGCGACGACGCTTCCTTCGTCACCGGCAAGATCCTGCGCGTCGATGGCGGTGCGTGGATGTGACGCGGCGGTCGTCGCCGCGAAAGCGCCCCTACTTCACCTGGCCGCCGGGTCCGACCGGCTTTTCCGGTGTCACCAGGGCGAGACGACCCTCGTCGTCGGAGGCGGCGAGCAGCATCCCCTGGCTCTCGATGCCGCGCAGCTTCGCGGGCTGCAGGTTGGCGACGACGACGATCGATTTTCCCACGAGCTCTTCGGCGGCGTAGTGCTTGCGGATGCCAGCGACGATCCGCCGCTCGGCGTCGCCGATGGCGACGTCCAGTACCATCAGCTTGTCCGCGTTCGGGTGTGGCTCGGCGCGTAGCACGCGGGCGACGCGGAGCTCGACCTTGGAGAATTCGTCGATCGTCAGCATGGCGTCGGGGTATAGCGGACCTGCGCCGCGGATTGTAGAGTCGCGCCGCGCCGGTGCCGGGGGCCGCAGTCTCGGCGCACGAGGAGGATCGGATGTCGGATGCAGACCAGGAACGCTTCGAACGAGCGGTGGTGAACCTCGCCGGTGCGCCGAGCCCCGAGCAGCAGCCCGCGCGGCGCTCGCACCCGATGCTCGCGGCGCTACGACGAGCGGGGACGACGCACGTATACGCGGACAGCGCCGACGTCGACGAGGTCGGCACGCTGGTGCGCGCCGAGGACTTCGTGTGGGAGGAGGTCGACGGCAGCACCGCCAACCAACCGCTCGTCGGCAAGGTCTTCGCCCGCTATCTCGAAGCCGCCGACGTGGGCGCCTGGGCGGATGCGCTGCGCGCCGTGCGGCCGCGCCTCGACGAGCGTGATCTCGTCGCTCATCTCTATGCGGTGCTCTGCAGCCAGACGGCGCGCGACGTGATCGCCGCCTACGCTGCCGGCCGCGACTGGGGCGCGAGCGTGCAGCTGCACATGAGCCTGATGCACGACCCGTCCACCGCCGTGCGCGTCGGCCACATGATTCGCGCGATGGTGCCCACGGCGGTCGTCAAGGTGCCGTTCACGCCGCACGCCCCGGCATGCTTGTGGGTGGCGCGCGAGCTCGAGCGCGCGGGCATTCCCGTCAACTTCACCTCGACCTTCTCGGCGCGGCAGACCGTGATCGCCGCGTTGCTCGCCGACGTCAGCCTGACGAACATCTTCATGGGCCGCATCAACCAGGGGCTGGAGGCGACCCTGCTCGGCGAGCACGTCGACCTGGCTGCGCAACGGGCCTTGCGCGCCTTGCGCCGCGACCACGGCGCCAAGACGCTGTTGATCGTCGCCAGCGTGCGCGAGTGGGAGACCTTCGTCCACACGGCCGGCTGCGACGTGTACACCGCGCCCTGCGCTGCGATCGCAGGCTTCATGCAGCAGAACGAGCACGCTCCGGAGACCATCGTCGATCAGGTCGAGCGGTCCTATCTCGACGCGATGACGATCGGTGCGGCGGTCGAGAGCGGGATCGGGCGCGCGCGGATCGCACGACTCTACGAGGTCGAGCCTGAGCTGATCGAGTTCCTTCTCGAATGGCGCGAGACGCGGGAGGCTCGGGCCATGACCGACGGCGATGCGCTCGCCCGCCGCTTCGAGGAGGCCGGCTTCGGCGACGTGTTCTACGCGCCGACCGCGGCGGAGTGGCAGCAGCTGCGTGCGAGCAAGCTGCCGGTTCTCGGCGCAGAGCTCACCACGCGGCTCGCCCTGGACACGTTGTACACGCTGCTCGCCGACGCCGACTTCGACAAGTACCAGGAGGCGATGGACACCGACCTGCTAACGCGCCTGGGATGAGGCCGACAGGCTTGCGCCGTCGGACGGCGTCGGCGCCATCGTCGCCTCGCCCTGGCCGTCCCAGGCGACGACGAGCGGCACCCACACGCGAAACGTCGATCCGGCGCCGACCTCGCTCTCGAGCGACACTGTGCCGCCGAGCACCTCGGCGAGGCGGCGGACGATGTAGAGCCCCAGCCCGAGGCCGCCATAGCGGCGCGTGTCGGAGCCGTCGACCTGCCGAAACGGGTCGAAGACGAACGACTGAGCTTCGGGCGAGATGCCGATACCGGAGTCGCTGACCTGGATCTCGATGCCGGGGTGCAGCGCGCGCACGGCGACGGTGATGAGTCCGCTCTCGGTGAACTTGACCGCGTTACCGAAGAGGTTCTTGACGATCATCTTCAGCTTGACGCGATCGGAGCGGAGCTTGGGGAGGTCGAAGGCGATTTCGCGGGCGATGCGCACGTCGGGCTTGTCGGCGAGGTTGCGGTCCTCGTCGATGACCTCGCTGACGAGGTCGGCGATCGACACTTCCTGGAGATTGAGCGGCACGAACGGTTTGTCGAGGCGATTGAGGTCGAGGATCGCGTCGATCATGTCGGACAGCTCGCGAGCGCTCTTGTCGGCGCGCGCCAGCGGCTCGCGCTGCTCGGTGGTGATGTCGCCGTAGGCGCCGTCGAGCAGCAGCTCGTTGTAGCCGATGACGACGTTCAGCGGCGTGCGCAACTCGTGCGACATGGTGGCGACGAACTCCGACTTGAGGCGATTGGCTCGTTCGGTCTCTTCGACCAGCCTGGCGTTCTCGAGAGCCATCGACGCGAGTTGGCCGATGCCGCGGGCGATGCGCAGCTGTTCCTCGGAGAACACGTAGTCGTCGGCGCTGGTGTGCACCGCCTGCAGGCCGATCACCTCCTCGCCGCGTCGCAGCGCGATGCACACGGTCGCGCCGAGTTCGTAGTGCCGCAAGAGGCGCCCGCCGGCGTCGGCCTCCTCGTCGCCCGGGTGGGCGAGCACCACCTCCTCGCGGCGCAGCTGGCGGAACACGTCCGCCAGCGTCTCCACCGGGATGTGCAGCAGGCGCAGCGCCTCGGCGCGCTCCGGCGGGTCGCCGGCGCCGTGCGCGACCTCGTAGCGCTGCTCCTCGGGGTGCCAGACGACGGTGTGGCTCGAGGTGCAGTCCAGCACGCGCATCGTCAGCTGACACAGCCGCTCCTGCAGAACCGGCGTGCTCAGCGACGAGATCATCTCCTCGCCCACTTCGGCAAGTGCGCGCGCGACCCGTGCGTCCTCGCGCTGAGAGCGGTAGAGGTCGGCGCTGTCCCATGCGAGGGCGACCTGGCGACCGATGCCTTCGAGGAGCTGAACCTGGCTGCCGGCGACGCGGTGGCCGCGGGCCGCGTTGGCGACGATCATCGCGCCGAGCATGCGGCCGCGAGCGTGCAGCGGGGTGATCGCCATGGCGCGGAGCTCGTAGTACGAGAAGATCTCGAGCGGCATCAGCGGCTGGCCGACCGGCTCGTTGATGACGACCGTGTGGCCGGTGAGCAGCCGTTGGCGCAGCGCCTCGACGGGGCGGTGCTCGAGGTGGGTGAGCCGCGGCATCTGGTGCTCCGGAAAGCCGTGTGCCGCGGCGAAGCGGAACGACTGGCTGTCGGCGTCCCAGGCGACGGCCAGGGCTCGCTCGCACGGCAGGAGGTCGGTGACGCGCGCGAGCACGCGCTCGAGGATCTCGCCACGCTCGAGGCGCCCGCCGATGCTACGGGCGATCTCGAGCAACGCGGCGCGCCCGCTTTCCGCCTCGACGCGCTCGGTGATGTCGCGGTTCACCGTCATCCGGTACAGCGCCCGACCGGCCGCATCGCGGATCGATGCGGTGTGCCACTCGAGGACGTACGGCGTGCCGTCCTTGCGGTGAAACGTGCCCTGGCCGATCTGCGACTCCTCGTGCCGCAACGCCTCGTGCATGCGTCCGATCTCGGCGGTGGCCGTGCCGGGTCCGAACAGCGCCCGCAGGGGCTGGTTCGCCGCCTCGTCGGCCGCGTAGCCGGTCATCGCGCAGAAGGCGGGGTTGACGTAGACGATCTGCGGCCCCGGAAACGTCAGGTCGGGCGTCAAGATGACGACCGCGTCGTTGGCTTGCTCGACGGCCGACTCCACCAGCGCCAGGGCGGCCGCCGTCCGCTCGCGATCCTGTGCTTCCTCGCGGATGCGCCGACGGGTCTGGCCGAGCTCGAACGCCACGTAGACCGACAGGACTTGCCCGAGGCCGTACGCGGCGAGCACCGGGAAATCGGGCGGCGCGACGTCGGGAAGCAGACGCAGGAGGATGAGCGTTGCCGACGTCAACACGAAGACGAGACCCAGCTGCGCCCACACCTTCCAGGCGAGCAGGGTGGCGGCGACGAAGGCCATCAACGTGAACACGAGCAGCGGCGTCAGCGTATCGCTGCGCATGACGCCGAGCGATACCGTCGCCAGGGCGACCGCGAACAGGGTGAGCAGCGTTTCGCCGACGGCGTCGCTGTCGCCGCGGGCCAGGCGCAGCAGCACCACGACCACCACCACCGCCTGGATGAGCAGCATCTCGTAGCGGGCGGATGCCGCGACCGGCGCGAGAACTTCGATGGCGGGAAAGAGAAGTGTCGACGCCAGGATCAACCACAAGCCGGTGCGTAGGCGCCGGTCGAGGAAGCGACGCTCGGCGGTCTCCGACGAGATCCCGGGATCGACGGACGAGGACACATTCGGCATTTCGCTCGGTACGCTACCATAGTACGAGAAGACTCGCAGGCTCGAATGACGACTCCGACCCAAGCGCCCCGGACACGGGCACCGCAGATCGATCTGGCGAGCCCGTGGCGCGGCAAGCGCCTCGCGGGCAAGGCCGTGCCGACGCGCAGCCAGGAGCTGGTGCAACGCTTTCTGGGCGGATTCCTCGCCGGGGCGACGCTGGTCGCGGCGATCGTGGTCGTCGCGGTCGCGGTCGACGCGGTGTTTCCCGACCGGCAACCGACGGATTCCTGGACCGAGGTCGTCACCAACGAGCGGATCGGAGCCGGTCCGGACATCGCCGCCGAGCTCGAGCCGGTCGCACGCCTGGGCGCGTCGTTGCGCCTGCTGGAGCGCTCTGCTCGCCCCCGTACGACCTTGAGCTCATGGATCGATCCGCTGCCCGCCGATCCCGCCGGCGACCGAGCTGCTCGCCTCTTCGCTCACGACGTGCGGGCGCGCCTGAGCGCAGCTCTCGCCGCGTGGGAGAATCGCGCCGCGGAGATCGCCGACCTTCCCCCGGAGCACGCGCGCGCTGCCGTCCGCGTGCTTGCGTTACTGCATTGGCAGCTGAACGGCGGCGAGCTCACGCGGTCGCTGGCGCACTTCGAAGACGTCGTGGCCCGCGCCGCCGTGGCGACGCCCGCCGCCGCGGAAGCCGAATCCACGCCCGAACCCTGAGCCGAGCGGGTCAGGCGTCGCGGGCGAGGCGAATGCCGCTGAACTGCCAGCGTGCGTCGGGAACGAAGAAGTTGCGGTAGGTCGCCCGCATGTGCGAGGCGGGCGTCGCGCACGAGCCGCCGCGCAAGACCATCTGATTGCACATGAACTTGCCGTTGTACTCGCCGAGGGCACCGGCCGGTGGGCGATAGCCCGGGTATGCGACGTACGGGCTCGCCGTCCACTCCCAGACGTCCCCGAACATCTGCGCCGGCGCACCCTGCGCCGGCGGCGCGGCGGCGGGATGAAGGCGTTCCGACTCGACGAAGTTCCCGCCGCACTCGAGGCCGCGCGCGGCATGCTCCCACTCGGCCTCGGTCGGCAAACGCGCGCCGGCCCAGCGCGCGTAGGCGTCCGCTTCGTAGAAGCTGACGTGACACACGGGCGCGGCGGGATCGAGCGGACGTGCGCCCCCGAGCGTGAACACCGATGCCACATCGCCGTCCGGATTCCAGTACAGCGGCGCCTGCCAGCCGCCTTGCGCCAACATGGCCCAACCGTCCGAGAGCCACAGCTCGGGACGCTGGTAGCCGCCGTCGTCGATGAAGGCGCGGTACTCCGCGTTGGTGACGGCCCGCGTCGCCAGCGAGAACGGCCTCAGCAGAACCTGGTGTTCCGGACGCTCGTTGTCGAAGACGAAGTCGTCGCCGGAGTCGCCGATGGTGACGATGCCGCCGGCGTAGCCGATCCAGCCGAGATCGCTCGCGGCCGCTGGCTCGCCCGCGGCGATGGGCGCGTACGCAGGCTGAAGCGGG
>CALJUJ010000334.1 GCA_937975525.1 uncultured bacterium | reverse complement strand
GAGCGTCTCGACGAGGAAGGCGAGACGCTTGCGCGACAGCCGCCAGCGCTGCAGGCGAGCGGCGTCGACCACGAAGGCTGCGGGCAGAGCGGGGTGAGCCGCCAGCGCTGGGTCTGCATCGCCGAGGGACTCGGCCGTCAGCCAGACGATCTCTGGCTCGCCAGCCACGGTGGCGGTGCGTGGGCCGCGCGTTGCTTTCAGATCGCTGTCGCTCTTCAGCGCGCGCGGTGTGCTCACGGCGGCGGCGCGGCGTGGCGACGGCCACCCCTGGATTGGGCAAGCGTCGCCGAGTTTGCAACGCTGGCAGAGCCCTGGAGCGCGCTTCTCCACCTGCCAGCGGCTGAAGCCGTACGGCTTGCTGCTCGCGGCGCCTACCGTCCACTGCCAGCCGAGGAGGTTGGCCGCCGCCGAGCCGTCGAGCAGATGTCGGAAGAGCTCGGCTTCGCCGGCCTGCCATGCGGCTCCGGCCCGGACGCTCCACTGCGATGCGAGCCACATGCGCGTCTGATTCGTGATCCAGCCATCGGTTTCCAGCTCGTCGACGGTGGTCCGGATGCATTCCATGTCCCGCGGCCAGGCAGCGACAGCGGCAGCCGAGCCCGGCTCGACCGCAGGTGTCGCGCGCAGCGGACGGCGCAGGCGATAGCCGAGGCGGGCGTACAGGTGCCGAGCGTATTCCTGCCACAGGAGCTCATCACGGAACTTGCGCACGTCGGCCGCCGGCCCCGCTTCGACCGCGTCCCAGACCCGCGGCAGGGGCAGCAGCCCGTGGCGAATGTACGGTGACAGGCGCGAAGCGCCGCGCCGTGCGGGCGGCCAGACCTCGTTGCGCGTGGCGGCGTACCCGCCGACGTCGTAGGCGGCCAGGGCAGCGTCGGCGGCTGGCTGTCCGCCGCGGAAGTTGGGTGAGGGTGGTGCCTCGTCACTTGCGAGGTCGGCGAGGTGATCGTCGATCCAAGCGCCGGCGGCGTCGGGGCCGCAACGCGGGGTCGGAAGTGCTTGCATGTGATTCCTGGACGGTATCGTCGTCGCGGCTCGATACAACGCAGCGTCCTGGTCTCGCCGGGTACTGCTGCTATCACCGAGGCGTGCCCGAGGGTCCTGAGATTCGCATTGCGGCCGACCGCATCGCCACGGCGATCGTCGGTCATACCGCCCGCCGTGTCTGGTTCGCTTTCGATCGGCTCAAGCCCTGGGAGGGCGAGCTCACGGGGCGAGCGGTGGAAGCAGTCGAGCCACGCGGCAAGGCGCTGCTGATACGCTTTCGCGGTGGTCCGGTCATCTACTCCCACAATCAGCTCTACGGACGCTGGTACATTCGGCCCGCGGGCGAGCTGCCGCGCACCGGTCGCAGCCTGCGTCTAGCGATCGAGAACGATGTCCACAGCGCGCTGCTGTACAGCGCCTCGGAGATCGACGTGCTCGGGGAGGACGAGCTCGCGACGCATCCGTTTCTCGCACGTATCGGCCCCGACGTGCTCGACGCGAAGCTTCGTCCCGCGACGATCGCACGACGTCTCGATGCCAAAGCGTTCCGGGGGCGCCAGCTCGGTGCCTTGCTGCTGGATCAGGGATTCCTCGCCGGCATCGGCAACTACTTGCGATCGGAAATGCTCTGGGTGGCGCGGTTGGACCCTCTCCGGCGCGCCAGGGACCTGTCGGCAGAAGACCGGCGGCGGTTGGCGCGCGCCATTCGTGTGGTTGCGCGCCGAGCCTATCGGCAGCGCGGCATCACCGTCGATTCGCGCCTGGCGGCCACGCGGCGGAGGAAGGGTGTGCACCGACGTGACGTACGTCACTACGTGTTCGCGCGGGTGGGGCTACCCTGTGAAGCCTGCGGTGGGCGGATCGAGCGAATCGACGTCGGCGGGCGCCGTTGTTACGTCTGCTCGCGTTGCCAGGTCTGAAGAAGGGGCAAGGACTCGATCACGCTTCCCGATCGCTCTCGTAGCGGGCGCCGAGCGCGTAGTAGAGCGTTTCGAGCACGGGGATCACGAGCCAATCGGGTTCCGGGAAGCGAACCAGCAGGAACAGGCCCCAAATCGTCAGCACCGTTCCGACGTACTGCGGATGTGCGATGACCGAGAAGGGAAAGCCGGTCTGCCATGGAATGTCGTGACCGAGCCGGTTGCCGTAGAAGACGCCGGCGTAGCCGATGCGCCAGAACACGGCGAGGTTTAGGGCCTGGCCGACGGCGAGCGCGGTAGCCGCGGCCAGCCATACGCTCGGGGAATCGCTGAGACCGATCGAGCCGTCACCGAAGTAGAGAGACCAGGTGAGGAACAGGGGTCCATGGATCACATTGAAACGG
>CALJUJ010000333.1 GCA_937975525.1 uncultured bacterium | reverse complement strand
CGATCAAGGACTTCATCGACCGCTACTTCAACTTGCTCTCGGTCGTCTTCGTCGTCTTGCTGATCGGCGGCTTCGCGATCATCCGTTTCGTGCTCTGAGGCGAAACGGGAGCAGGCGCCCCGGGGGCGGTTGCTCGCCGACCAAGAGCCCCGGGTGAGGCCGGCGAGCCTCTGGAGATCAGCTCGACACGCTCCGCGCTGCGCCGATCGCCGTCGCGTAATCGGCGTTGTCCGGAATCAGGAACTCGACGTCGAACAGACGCCGCGTCGCACGGATGCGATCGACGATCGGCTTCACCCGCAACAGCTTGCCGGTGAGGACGATCTTCTTCACGCCGTGGCCGCGCGCCGCGGTCACGCTGAGCGACACGATCACCTCGGCGATCATGTTGACCAGCGCCCGCGCCTTGTCCTCGAGCGTCGCATCGGAGCGCAGCTGCCCGAAGTTGCTCGCCGTCGCGTCGACGGGCAGATTCCCCACCGGTCCGCCGGCAATGTCGCCGACGGTCAGGTCGACGCGCTTGAGGTCGCCCGCGGCGGCCAGCTTCTCGATGGTCTCGATGCGCGTCGCGTTGAGAAGATGCTTCGACAGGCCGAGCAGTGTCCCGCCGCCGACGCCCGTGCCACCCACGTGTCGAATCTCGCCGCGCTGCACGCACACCAAGGCGGTTCCGGTGCCCATCGACACGACCAGCGCTTCGTCGACCCCCGCGAGGCTGGTGCCGCCGACGCCGATGGCATCGATCTCCGAGACCAGCACCACCGGAACCCCGAGGAGGTCGGCCGCCAGCGACGATGCTCCGGCGCCGGTGGCGGCGACGCAGCGGACGTCGTGCAAGGGTCGCGGCAATCCGGAAACCAGCTTGCCCAGGGCGCCGGCGGCCGCCGCGAAGGGATCGTTGGCTTCGACGGTGACCATGCGAACGTCCGGCTCGAGCAGTACCGCGTCCGTCGTCGAGCCGCCGATGTCGATGCCGATGATCATGTCGACCCTCCCGAGTGCGCGCTGGGTGTCACGACGCGCCTGCGGCGGCCAGGTCGAGCCGCAGAACGGCAGCCCGGCGCATGCGTTCTTCGTCGTAGCCCGACCACTTCGCCGGCGGAACGTCCGCGGGGGTAACGCGTTGGAAGCCCCGTCGCTCGAAGAAGCCCTGCGCGCGCGCCGAAGTCGTCGTCGCGAAGACGTATCCCATCCCCGCGCTCCGAGCGTCGGCGACGATGCGGTCGACGAGGCGATCGCCGACGCCTTCGCCCTTGAAGCGTGTGATCGTGTAGAGGCCGACGATCTCGCCCGCCGCGTCGCTTTCGTAGGGTTCGGTGACGAAGGCGGCGAATCCGGCGAGGTGATGGGTGGCGATGGTGGCTCCGTAGCCGTGGGCGAGCAGCGCGGCGATCTCGTCGGCGCTGCGCGGCTTGAGCAGGCCTTCCCGCTGCCCGCGTTCGATCAGGCGCTCGGCTTCCTCGAAATCGTCGATGCCGAGGCGGTCGATCGAACAGTAGTCCTGCAGGGTGAAGAGAGTCCCCGACCCCTCGTAGGTGAACAGCTCGCGCGCTGTGCCGAGGAGGCTGCAGACGTTCACCGAGGCGACGCCGTGGAGCAGGGCGTCGCGTACCGTCGCCACGAGCTCGACGCGCCCGGCCAGACCGGTCCATTCCGCTTCGCCGAGCCCGAGAAGTGCGCCGAGCGCCGCCTCGTCGAGGAACGAGAGGGTCTTGCCGTCGCTGCCCGAGAAGCCGCCGTCCTGGTCGACGAGGACCAACTTGTGCACCCGAAAGCGAGTCGCGATCTGGCAGGCGAAGCGCCGCGTCGCCTGCAGATCACAGCCGGGGGCGACGCCGACGAACACGGGGCCGCGCCGCAGCGTGCTCCAGATGCGCGCCACCGTCGCTGCTCCGGCTCCAGCGGCCAGCTCGTTGGCGTCGAGCTCGGCGAACAGCTGGCGTGCGGCGCGCCCCGCAGTCGACCGCGGGCCGGCGCCGAGCATCGCCGGCAGAAGCTTGCGTTCGATGCGTTCGATCACGCTCTTGGCGTGCTCGCGAGCGCCGATGACCACCACCACCCGGGTGTCGTTTCCGGCCAGTGCGCGCACGACACCGGCGAGCGCAACCTCGTCGGCGGGCTCCTCGATGTCGTCGGCATGCAACGCCACCAGCAGCGTCTTGCCGCGGAACTCCTCGAGGTAGAACTGGCGCTCGTCGAAGGCTTCGATCTCGGCGAGGCTCGGGCTCGGGTGCATGCGCGGCACGTAGCACATCGCCTCCGTGAACGCTTGCATCGCCGACCCACGGCCCGACGACTCGATTGACAGCGCGGCAGGCGGCGCTAGCGTGCAGAGCGCATGCCGACACGGTCTTCTTCCGGAAGCGCGCTGGCGCCGCTCGCCGCGTTGGTGCTGGCCATCGTCGTCTGCGAGGCCCCGGTCGCGGCGCGCCTGACCTTCGAGCAGCCGGGTTTCCGCGAGGAAACCATCGCTGCCAACCTGCCATTCGCAACGGCGATCGCGTTCGATCACCGTGGCCGAATCTTCATCGCCCTGAAGTCCGGAGTCGTGCGTGTCTGGAGCGAAGGCGAGCTTCTGGCGGCGCCGTTCATCGATCTATCCACGCAAGTGAACGACGTGTTCGATCGCGGCCTCCTCGGTCTGGCGCTGCATCCCGATTTCCCGAGCGCGCCCTACGTCTATCTCCTGTTCACCCGCGACCCGCCCGGCGTGCCGCCCGACGGCAGCGGCGGCCGCGCATCGCGACTGATCCGCGTCACCGCCTCCGCCGCCTCCGATTTCACGCTCGCCGCGCCGGGCATGGAAACGGCTCAGGTGCCCGCGTGCCTCCTCGATCCACCGCCCGAAGGGTGCCCGGGGCATACGGTACTCCTGGGGCGCAACAGCCTGCGTCCTTTTCTCGGCGACGTCATCGACGGCCGCAACACCTCGCGAGCGTCGTGCATGGCCGGCGGCAGCATGGGCGATCTGCCGCTGTTGCTGCCCACCGACGACCCGAACGAACCGTATCCCGAAGGCACCGCCAGGCCGATCGAGGATTGCCTACCGGTCGATGAGCGGACGCATACGATCGGCACCGTCGCCTTCGGTCTCGACAATAGCCTGTTCGTCAGCGCCGGCGACGGCGCCAACTTCGGCGAAGCCGATCCTCGCGCCCTGCGCGTGCAGATGCTCGACAGCGCTGCGGGAAAAATCCTGCGCATCGATGCGGATACCGGCAACGGCCTCGCGGACAACCCGCATTTCGATCCCCGCTGTCCGGACTGCGTGCGCTCGAAGGTCTGGGCACGCGGCCTTCGCAACCCGTTCCGGTTCGCGATCGATCCGAACAGCGGCGAGCCGGTCATCGGCGACGTCGGCTGGAATTCCTGGGAGGAAGTGAATCGCGGGCGCGGCGCGAACTTCGGTTGGCGCTGCTACGAAGGCGGCCCGCGTACCGGTCTGGAAAGCGTCGACAACGTCAGCCTGCCACAGAGCAGCTTCGTCGCCAGCCCGGCGACCGCCGTCGCTTGCGCGCAGCTGCTCGCCCGTGGCCCCGAGGCCGTCGTCGCGCCGGCCTTCGCGTACGGTCACGAAGGCGACGGCTTCGGTGGCGAGGGCGGTGCGTCGATTGCCGCAAGTACCTTCTACACGGGAACGACCTATCCCCCTGCATTCCGCGGGGCGCTGTTCCTCTCCGATTTCAACCGGCGCTGGATCCGCGTGCTGCGGTTCGACGGCGGCGAAGCCACCGAGATCATCGACTTCGCGCGCGAATCCGATGCCGGCATCGTGCAGCTCGTGCCCGGTCCTGGCGGCGACCTCCATGCCGTCGTCTTTTCTGGGCGCGGCAGCGAGGTGCGGCGGATCGGCTACACTCCGGGCGGAAACACCCCGCCTGCGGCCGTCGTGTCCGCAG
>CALJUJ010000332.1 GCA_937975525.1 uncultured bacterium | reverse complement strand
GCGTAGCCGAGTGCGAGCAGGTAGTGCGAGAAACCGAGCGCGTACGTGCCCCAGAGGAACTCGCGCGTCGCCCCCAACGGCGTCGAAGCAATGGCGCAGGTGAGTGCTACGGCGAACAGGCGTGCCCAGACGGGTCCCACGCCCGCCGTTCTATACGGCCCGCCCCCACCTCGACAACGCTCGTCGCCGCCGTCAGTCCGCAGCAGTTGCGGTGAGGGATTGCATCGATCGCGTCACGTACGCCACGTCGGCCTGGACCGACGGCCGTGTGCCGACGCGCTCGAGCCAAGCATGCACGTGCTCCAGCTCGGGTGCGGGCGGCGAACCGAGGTAGGTGGCGAAGAGCACGGTGGCGTAGAAGGCAACGTCGGCGACACTGAAATCACCGCAGAGGTAGGGACCCGTCGTAGCGGCATGGTCGAGTCGCTGCAGCTCGGCCGCCACCGCCTGCCGCGCGCTTGCGACGGCTTCGTCGTCACCGGACGTCGCTCCGGCGCGATAGAACACCTCGCGGATGAGCACGAGGACGGGCGGAAACAGGATCTCGTCGGCCGCGGCTTCCAGCTGCCGGCAGCGAGCCTTGGCCTCGGGCTCGCGCGGATAGAGGGGCGGATCGGGAAACCGATCCTCGAGATACTCGAGGATCAGCGTCGAATCGTACAGCCAGAGGTCGCCCGTCTGCAGCACGGGCACCTGGCCCTTCGGGTTGTGGGCGACGACGTCGGGATGCTTCGGCTGGTAGCCGCGGCGTCGATCGAAGGGGACGTCGACGCGTTCGTAGGCCAGCCCCTTTTCGGCGAGGGCGATGCGGACTTTGGCGCTGAAGAGGCTCAGCGGCCCCGAGTACAGCGTCAAGCTCGGGACCGTCACCGGCTCCTGACTCATCGAGCCGGCGCGCCCGGAGCCTCGTGCACGCGCAGGCCGCGGTGCACGAGGTAGACGAGCGCGGCGATGCTCCCGACCAGCGGTATCGCGATGAGGTACGGGACCACCGGCAGGCCGCGTTGCCTGGCATCGCCCACCATCCAGATCGCGAACAGCACCAGTGCGATCACCAGGTCGAAGAACACCTGCAGGCCGATCGGGTCACCGAAGAACAGCGCATAGAAGGCGAAGTAGCCCTGCGCGTAGACGGCGTACACCGTGAGCGCCGCAAACGCCGCCAGCACGACGGCGGGAAGCTTCCAGTCAGAATGCATGAGAACCTTTCTCGGGGCGCGACGCCCCGTATCGTCGGGTACGACGGAATCGTGGAACCAACTCGCGTGCCAAGGCAACCGACCCAATCGATCGAACCGGATCACCTACCTGCGCCCGGCGCCCGTGGCGCCGCCGCCGCAGACGTGGCACGGGCGCAACGTCGCTCGCAGAAAGCGTCTACGCGTCCCGCCACACCGGCTTTCGCTTCTCCAGGAACGCGTCGATCCCCTCGCCGGCGTCGTGTGCCGTCATGTTCTCGGCCATGACCCGCGAGGCGTAGACGTAAGCCTCGTCGGGGTCCGGCTCTCCCACCACACTTCGTCTCGGTGCAACCGCTTACCTATTGGAAGGAATGAGCAGGTTTGGCGGCAGTCACTGGAGCCCGGCGAGGAAGGGCAGTGCGGGGCGGACACGAATGCCGTCCGGGGTCTGGTAGTCGGCCTTGCCCACGGCACTGATCTGCACGGCCTCGGCGTTGGGGAAACGCAGCTTCAGGTACTTGAGGCCGCGGGAGATCGGCGCATCGGTCCACTTGCACTCGACGAGCTGGATCGGTGCACGTCGCTCGACGACGACGAAGTCGACTTCGCGCCGGTCGACGTCGCGGAAGTATCGGAGCTCCAAGTCGCGCCCCTCCGTGTCCTGCTGCCAGTGGACCCATTTCAGCAGGTGAGCGGCGACGAGATTCTCGAACCGCAAGGCCTCATCGGCGACCAGTGTCCAGTCGAAGTGGTAGTGCTTCTGCTCCTTCTTCACGGCACGCAGCCGGGGCGCACCAAAGGGCGAGATTCGGAATACGGCGTAGAGGCGCTCGAGGATCTGCACCCAGTTCGACACGGTCTTGTGGCTCACCTGAAGATCCTCGCGCAACGCGTTGAGCGAGAGTGGCGAGCCGACCAGCTCGGGGAGCCGGAGGGCGAGGAGCTCGAGGTTGCCGAGGTCATGGACACGCTCGAGGTCGCCGAGCTCGTCGCGGATGATCAGAGTTCGATGCTCCCGCGACCAGCGCCGTGCGAACCGCTCCGAGCCCGAAAAGAACGGCTCGGGGTAGCCGCCGAGCCGCTGCAGCTGGTGGAAGTCTTCAGCACGCTCGATGCCGAGCTCGGCGACGGACAGCGGATGGATTCGGAGGTGATGGTAGCGTCCCTGCAGCGAGTCGCCGCCGTACCGGTAGTCGTCGAGGCGGGCGCTGCCGGTGACGAGGATCTGCTGCTCCGGTCGGCGAGCGTCATAGAGGCCCTTGAGCCAGCGGCGCCAGGAGCGGTACTTGTGCAACTCGTCGAAGACCCACAGGTTGGTCGGCGGCAGTTGGGCGCGGAGAATTCGCTCGCGATGCCCGGCGACGTCCCAGTTCAGGTAGCCGTCGGCGCCGCCGAGGATGTGTCGGGCGATTGTCGTCTTACCGACTTGTCGCGGGCCTGAGATGAAGACCATCTTGCGCCGCAGGTCGGCGCGCACTTGATCTTCCAGGTAGCGAGTTGCATCGGCCACAGGCCCACACTGCGCCCAATTTCGCCCACTGTCAAAAATACTCGCAAGCGATTTCGACCGTGCGCTGAAACGCTCGATCCGGAAGCTGCGCGGGCGCGGCGGACTACGCGTCCCGCCACACCGGCTTTCGCTTCTCCAGGAACGCGTCGATCCCCTCG
>CALJUJ010000331.1 GCA_937975525.1 uncultured bacterium | reverse complement strand
CGGTAAAATCATTCTGCTATCGTCCGCGGCATGAGCACGCGGATGACGGCGCACCTCCCGATCACCTCGTTTCGCGGCGACTCGAGCTGGGGGGTTGCCGACCTCTGCGATCTACCCCAAGCCGGCGCCGAATCGTTTCAAGCGCGTCCCTTCCACGGCACCAAAGCCCTCCTCTTCGCCGTACTCGACGACGGCGTACGGAGCTATTTCAGCGAGCACCCACGGCTGCAGCGGGAAGCGGCGCATTGGATCGACGACCCGCGGCCGCGCGGACCCTTCGCCTTCGTCTCGATCTGCGACGTCTTCGGCCTGGATGCAGGCGCCGTGCGCAAGTCGCTGCGCCAGCTACGCGAAGAGGCGCAAAGGCCCAGCCGACAAGCGCGGCCACGCGGGCCGCGGAGCCGGAGAATCGGTTGATCTCAGATGAACGGCCGGCGGTCGAGAACCAGGCGCAGCGGCCGGTCGCTACGCAGCCGACCGGGCAACGCCTGCTGCAACTCGGCGAGGGCGCACAGCGCGCCGAAGAGCTGGTGCAAGTCGTTGAGGCCCTCGTCCGCCTGCGGATCGAGCCCGCCGAGATAGCTCAGGTAGTCCTCGGCAAACGATTCGAGCGCCACCGTCACGTCGGCGAAACGGTGGCCGCACTGGCGCCGCGCTCGGTGCAGGCAGTAGACCCAATCGACTTCCGCGAAGCCGACGATTCTGCCGAGCCAGGGGAACAGGTTGTCGTTGCGGATCTGCAGGCAGCTGTCGATCATGCGCTCGGGGAAGCGCAGGGGTCGGCGGGCGTATTCGTGGTTGAAGAGATAGTGGAACGATCCGGCGAGATGGTGGAAGCGCATCTCGTCGCCCGCCGCGGCCACCTTGCCGCGCCGCCAGAAGCCGGTTTCAGGATCGGCTTCGTCCCATAGCCAGCCGAAGTAGCGATCCTCCCAGGCCGTACCGACCTCACCGGCGACGACCAATGCCGCGTAGGCTCCGGCCCCTTTGTGCGACTCGCCCCAGGGATTGCCGCGCCAGTCGAGAGCGTCGAGAAAGTCGGGCACGGCCGCCGGCGAACGAAGGTGAGCCAAGCCCTCGAGCGGGTGTTGCGGCCGCGCATCGAGTAGCTCGAGCTCAGCGACGAAATGGGCGGTGGTGTGGATGGGATCGTGTGTGGCCTCCGTGAAGAGCCCGGTCGTGGGATCCTGCAGCGCGTTCAGGGCGGCGGCGAGGGCGCGTCGTTCGCCGCCCTCGGGCAGTGCGCCGAGCGTGTAGAGGATGTTGATCGCATCCGCGCAGCCGTACTCGTTGGGACCGAGCGCACGGCTACCGAGCGCGTCTTGCCAAGCCCAGCGCGCGTAGGCGCCGGCGTCGAGCGCATGGCGGCGAACGATCGAGGCACAGCGATCGAGAAAGGGCTGGAGGTCGTGGGTCGTCATCGGCAGGAGGGTGGGATGCCGAGGAGGTGGAGATCGGGACGGCGAGCGACCCGAAGGGAGCTCCCTCGGGTCGCCCGCGTGTCCAGTAGCGGTTGCGCGGGTTCCGGCCTCAATCGGCCGGGAAGGCCTCGAACAGGCCGGCAGCGCCCATGCCGCCGCCGATGCACATCGTCACGATGCCCCACTTCTGCTTGCGACGGCGCAGTTCGAGCAGGAGGGCACCGACCTGGCGGGCGCCGGTCATGCCGTACGGATGGCCGATCGAGATCGCGCCCCCGTTGACGTTGAGCTTGTCCGGATCGAGGCCGAGTCGGTCACGGATATAGACCGTCTGCGAGGCGAACGCCTCGTTGAGCTCGATCAGGTCGATGTCGTCGAGCTTCTTGCCGGCACGTTCGAGGAGCTTCGGAATGGCGAACACCGGGCCGATGCCCATCTCGTCGGGCTCGCAGCCGGAGACCACGAGTCCGTGGTAGGCGCCGAGCGGCTTCAGATTGCGCTTGGCGGCCTCGGCGTCGCTCATCAGGACCACCGACGCGGCGCCGTCGGAGAGCTGGGAGGAGTTGCCCGCGGTCACGGTGCCCCCTTCCTTGAATGCAGGGGGCAGGCTGGTGAGCCCTTCGAGCGTCGTGTTGGGACGGTTCCCCTCGTCTTTGTCGAAGAGGTACTCCTGCGTCTTCTCCTCACCGGTCGCCTTGTCCTTGGTCATCATCTTGACCTGCATCGGCACGATCTCGTCGGCGCTGCGCCCCTCGGCCTGCGCTGCCGCCGTACGCATCTGCGACGAATACGCGTACTCGTCCTGCGACTCGCGCGTCACCTTGTAGCGCTCGGCGACGACCTCGGCGGTCTGGCCCATCGGCATGTAGACCTCACCCTTGATCTTTTCGACGGTCGGGTTGACGAAGTCGTTCAGGTTCAAGTTGTTCTGCACTCGCGTGATCGACTCGACGCCGCAGCCGATCGCGACGGGGACGCCGTCGACGAGAATGCGCTGGGCGGCGACGGAAACCGCCTGCAGCCCGGAGGAGCAGAAGCGGTTGATCGTGGTGGCGCTGACGCTCACCGGGCAGCCGGCGCGCAGCGCAGCGATGCGACCGACGTTCGAGCCGGTCGAGCCCTCGGGCAGGCCGCAGCCGGCGATGATGTCCTCGACGTCGCCGGCATCGATCCCGGCCCGTTCGATCGATCCCTTGATCGCGTGCCCGAGCAGATCGGCGCCATGGGTCAGGTTGAACGAGCCACGAAACGCCTTGGCGATCGGCGTACGGGCGGTGGAAACGATCACGGCCTGCTTGGCTTTCATCTTGTCGTCCTCCTCGAACGGAATTGGCTGCCCGCGACGGTGCGGTGCTCACGAAGGGCGGACTGTTTCGCAAAGCGCGGGCTAAATCAATCGGCCCGGGAACCGGACCGGGCCGCCGCGGCGGGCGCAGACGCGATGATACGGCGGCGACTCAGCGCAGCGTCGCCAATCGATCGAGTGTCGCGTCCGCATCGGCGAGCACGCGGCGGACGATCTCGCGCACGGGGAGCACTTCGCCGATCGCACCGGCTCCCTGGCCACACGGCATCATCGTCCGCTCGGGATCGATGTCGGCGGTGGCCGTGTAGTCGGTGACCCCCTGCTGCCAGGAGTAGGCCAGCTGCGCGGGAAACGGCTGCATATCAGCGGGGCGACGCTCCCAGTCCTCGACGTAGGGGTTAGCGAGGACGCGCATGGGCTTGCCGGAGTAGCAGCGGCTGACGCGGGTGTCGCCGCCGCCGGCGGCGACGATCTTCTCCTTGTAGACGGCGGCGGCGTTGGCCTCTTCCGACGCGATGAAGCGCGTTCCCATCCAAACGCCCTGCGCCCCGAGCGCCAGGGCGGCTGCCAGACCGCGGCCGTCGACGATCGCACCGGCCGCAAGCACCTGAAGGTCGACGGCGTCGACGATCTGCGGCACCTGCGCCATCGCGGCGATCCGGC
Source organism: uncultured bacterium (assembly GCA_937975525.1). Taxonomy (GTDB): domain Bacteria; phylum Desulfobacterota; class Binatia; order HRBIN30; family HRBIN30; genus CALJUJ01. The sequence continues at coordinate 1,190 of CALJUJ010000331.1, read as the reverse complement.
CCGTGTGGCCACCGGCTTCGGTCCCTTGCGCGACGACGGCGTCGCATCCGGCCTCGCGCGCGCGGACGGCGTGCTCGACCTTGCCGCACATCGACATGACCTTGAGGCCGGCGCGATGGCACTTGTCGATCACGGGACCGGGCACGCCGAGCCCTGCGATGAACGCACTCGCCCCGCCGTCGATGATGATGTCGATCGCGTCGACCATCTGCTGCGGCAACGCCGCGAGGAGGTCGACGCCGAAGGGCTTGTCCGTCAACGTGCGCACCTTGCGCATTTCGTCGCGAATCTGCTCGGGCCCGGAGCCGGCCATGCCGAGCGTGCCGTAGCCACCGGCCTCGGACACCGCCGCGCACACCTCCGCGAACGCCACCTGGCCCATGCCCGCGAGAAAGATCGGGTGCTCGATGTCGAACAGGTCGCAAATCGGGGTCTTCAGGCTCATGAGATCCTCCACGGCTGGGTTCGGCCACCACGACCGCCGCTCGGCCATAGCGCCAAAGCAGACCGTCTCTCAACCACCGCCGCGGAGCACACGAAGAATTCATCATTGATCGAGGCCCTGCTCGCGGCGTACAGTGCCGCGATTCGCCGCGTTTCTGCCACTCGGCGATGAGGATGAAGGGGGTCTCGATGGCAAGATCGCGCGTCGTACAACTGTTCCTGGCTGCGCTCGTCGCTGCGGCGGCGCTGCCCGCTACAGCCCAGCCCGTCGACAAGGGCGACCGCAATTGCCGCGCCGGCCTGGCCAAAGGCGCGCAGAAGCACGCGCGCTCCGTTTTCAAGGAGATGACCCGCTGCGCCAAAGACCGGATGCGCGGTCGGATCGACGCGGGCGTCGACTGCGGCGACGTGGCCGCCCTGCCCGACAAGTCGCAGACGCGGCTCGATCGTGCCGCCAATCGCTTCCGCAGCAGCGCCGAGCGCAGCTGCCGCCGCGCCGCCCCGCCCGCCGCCAACGGCTACGTCGGCTGCCCAGCACCTTGCGCCGACGTCGTCGTCGACTCCACCTACGCATCCGTCGGTGCGTGCTTCGCGTGCGTCGCCGAGGCCGGCATGGCCACTGCCTACGCCGTCACCCACGGCGAAGTCCCGTCGTTCGGCGGCAACAACGACGCCACCCGCTGCCAGAGCTACATCGGCAGAGCCTACGACAAGCACTTCTCGCGTCGCTCCGCGGAGCAGAGCCG
>CALJUJ010000330.1 GCA_937975525.1 uncultured bacterium | reverse complement strand
ACGAGCGGAGATTGAGATAGTCGAACAGGCCCAGCGTCATCGCCAGCATCGTCTGATCGATGGGCGTGCCGAAGTACGCATCGTCGAAGCCGGGGCTACGGTGCAGCCAGGACCGGATCGAGCCGTGCAGCAAGCGCACCCGGAGGGCGGTGTCGAAGCCGAGCGCCCCGGGTTGCAGGCCGCCCGGTTGGAGGATGGCGGCGATGAAGGCGCCGGTCTCCTGAATTCGCCTCGCTGGATTGCTTCCGAGGCGGCCGGTCGAGCCCGTCACCAGCGTCGCTCGCGCGAAGAGGGCGCCCGCGAACAAGCTGTGCATCAGCGATATCCCGTAGTGTCGGGTGAGCCCGAGGGCGACGCGCTGGCCGTGGGCGACGAGGCGGTCGTCGAGCCAATCGGGGCGCTGCTCGGCACGTGCGAAGAAGGCGAGCGCGCGGTCGTCTCCCTGGCTGGCCATGCGCCGCAGCTGGCCGAGCTGGCCGCCGTCCGGGTTGTACGCCGTCTCGGCGAGTGCCGCGGTCGCGACGTCGGCCACCGGATCGCCGACGTCGACGAGCTCGTCGAGCAGCTCCTCGGTGTAGCGCCGGCTGTACGCCGCGTTGCCGCGGTGTACGAGGTCGGTCAGGTCACGCATGCGCGCGGCCTTCAGCGCAGTCGATCGGCGGCGCTGGTGAACGCCTCGCGCAACTCGTCGTAGCTGCGCGTCACCGGGAACTGCGGGAAATCGGCGATGACGTTGTCGGGCGGGCGAAAGAGGATGCCGGCGTCGGCTTCACCGAGCATGGTCGTATCGTTGTAGGAGTCGCCCGCAGCGACGACCGCGAAGTTGAGCAACTTGAGGCACATCACGGCCTTGCGCTTGCCATCGGCGATGCGGATGCGGTGGGCGCGGATCTTGCCGCCGGCGTCGACATCCAGCGCATGGCAGAACAGCGTCGGATAGCCCAGTTGCGCCATCAGCGGCGAAGCGAACTCCTCGAACGTGTCGGAGAGAATGATCACCTGGAAGCGCTCGCGCAGCCAGTCGAGGAAGGCGGGTGCGCCGTCGAGCGGCTGCATCGTGGCAATGACTTCTTGGATGTCGCCGAGGCCGAGTCCATTCTCGGCGAGAATGGCGAGCCGGTAGCGCATCAGCTTGTCGTAGTCGGGCTCGTCGCGCGTGGTCCGGCGCAAGGCGTCGATGCCGGTGCGCTCGGCGACGTTGATCCAGATTTCGGGGACGAGCACGCCTTCGAGGTCGAGACAGGCGATCATGGCGTTGCGGTTAGCGCGATCGTGGCGGCGACGCAACGCGGCGCGCGCCTCATGGCGTGCGAACGATGGGCTCGCCGCAGTCGCCGTAGCGCTGCGGGCCGACCTCGGCGCACTGGAGCTCGCGATGCTCGACGCGCCCCTCGCCGGCGCGGCCGCTGGAGCTGATCTCGCCGACGCCTGGCGCGAGCCAGCGCTTGCTCTGGATCATCACCTGCCGGCCGTTGTCGAGGTCGATGCGCTTGACGGTGCGGATCTCCAGGCTCGCGTCTTCCATCGCGGCCGGTGCGGGATGGGCCGACCACGCAAGCTCGACGCGCCCCTTGGCGATCTCCTCGCCGTTCGACGGCTTCCAGGCGACGAGGTTGGAACGCTCGCGACGAACGCCTTCGCGTAGCGGCGATTCGAGCACGACCAGTGGCGGATCGTAGGTGAAGGCGATGTCGTGCTGGGGCATGACCCCCGTGACCATCAATAGCGTGTCGGTCTCCATGAGCATCTCGGTGCGCGCGAGGACCGCCTCATCCTGGGTCACGGTGATGAAGATGCGGCTGCCGGCGACCGAGCAGCGCGACTGGACGACGCGTTCCTCGCCGCCGTCGGTGGTGACGACGTACGTGTACTGGTTGCCGTGGCGGAACGGCGCGAGCTCGTCGATCGGGCCCGACCACAGGGCGGACGGGTCGAATGCGGCGTCGGGGGCCGGGGGGGAGGCGGTGCTGCAGGCGGAGGCGAGCAGGGCCAGGGCGATCGGAAGCATCGAACGGATCTTCATCGGGAACCTCTCTCGGTAGAGTCGCGTAGCACGTCAGGCGGCCGCGAAGTAGCGCCGCGGGTTGTCCACGAGCATGGCCGTGATCTTGTCTTCGGACACGCCGGCGGCACGCAGCCGCGGCACGATTCGTGTGAGCACGTGGGTCGAATCCCATTCAGGCGCCAGCTCGACCGGCAGCGGAAGCGGGCGTCCGCGCCAGCACCACACGCAGTCGTGCGACAGCACGATGCGCTCGTGAAAGCCGATGCCGAGCAGGCCGATCAGCGCCGCGAGGCGCAGGCGGTCCGGTTGCAGGAGCTCGAGCCCGAAGCGGTCGAAGCCGAGATAGCAGCCACGGTCGAGAAGGTCGGTGTGGTAGCGCAGGTCGGCACTGCCGCACGCGTGGCCGACGATGACGCGGCCGAGGTCGGCTCCTTCTGCGGCGAGGATGTCGAGCTGCTCGCGACCCATGCTGCCCTCGTCGGTGTGGGTCGTGATCGGCAGGCCGGTCTGCTTCGCCGCGCGCGCCGCCGCACGCAAGACCCCTTCTTCGTAGGGCGTCACTCGATGTGCCGACGTCGCGACCTTGATCACTCCGGGACGAATACCCGTGTCGCCGACGCCTTCGGTGATTTCTCGCACGAAGATTTCGGTCATCTCGGCGACGACATCGACGAAGGGGTCGCGAAACCGGAAGTAGGGCGCCGCGCCGAGGTCTTCCTTGTAGAGCCCGGTGGCACAGATCACGTCGACCCCGGACCGTTGGCTGACCTCGGCCATGATTTCGACGTCGCGGCCGATGTCGATCGGGCACGGGTCGAGCACGGTGCGCACGCCGAGCTCCTTCAGCTCGAGCATCCGTTCGGTGCAAGTGGCGACGATGTCCGCGCGCGCCTGCGGCGGCGCCAGCGCGTCGGCTTCCCAACCGGGCCAGCCGATGAGCAGGTGCTCGTGCATCAAGGTGAGGCCCAGTTGCGCTGGGTCCTTCGGGCCGAGCACGGTGTTCACGGTCATCGCTTCCCTCCTCGGCGGCGCCGCGGCCTTCACGCGCGGATCTCGAAGCTCTCGAACTCCCCCGTCGCCGCCTCCTCACGTTCCCGCACCGCATCGACGTGAGCCATCCGCGGGCCGCGGTGGCACCATTCGAGGAATCGGTCGACGACCGCGCGCTCGCCCTCGACGACCGCTTCGACGCCTCCCTCGAGGGTGTTCCTCACCCAGCCGGTCAAACGCAAGCGCCGAGCCTCCTCGACGGCGCTCCAGCGGAAGCCGACGCCCTGGACGCGGCCGCGGATGTCGATGTGCAGGCGGACCATCGGTGCGCCTCAGTCGGCGTCCGCCTGCGGTGCCGGCGGCCGGCTCAGGAGGTCGGCGAGGCCTTCTTCGTCGACGACCGTCACGCCGAGCTTCTGCGCACGCTCGAGCTTGCTGCCCGCCCCGGGGCCGGCGACGACGTAGTCGGTCTTCTTGCTGACGCTCGCGGTGACCTTGGCACCGAGGCTCTCGAGGCGGTGCGCGACGCGGTCGCGCGGCTCCGAGAGCGCACCGGTGAGGACGAAGGTGAGGCCGGCGAGGTTGCCGGCGGTGGCGCGCGGCGCGGCTTGCGGCCGAACTCCGGCTTCGTCGAGGAGACGACGCAGCACCTCGCGGTTCTGGTCGAGCGCAAAGAAGGCGCGGATCTCGCGGGCGGTCTCGGGGCCGATCTCGCGGACGGCGACGAGCTCTTCCTCCGAAGCGGCGCGCAGCGCGGCGAGGTCGCCGAAACGATCGGCGAGCACCGCCGCCGTCCGTTCGCCGACATGGGGAATGCCGAGGCCGTTGAGGAAACGCGCCAAGGTGGTCGACTTGGTGGCGGCGATGGCCGCGAGGAGGTTGTGCGCGGACTTCTCGCCGACGCGCTCGAGTTGCACCAGGCGGTCGCGATCGAGCGTGTAGAGGTCGGCCACGTCGTGCACGAGGTCGGCGGCGATCAGCTGGGTGACGAGCTTGTCGCCCAGCCCATCGATGTCGAGAGCGTGCTTCGAAGCGTAGTGCAGGATGGACTCGCGCAGCTTGGCTGGGCAGCTCAAGCCCACGCAGCGGTACGCCGCCGCACCTTCCTCGCGCACCACCGCGCTGCCGCACGCCGGACACTTCGCCGGCATGCGAAACTTGCGTTCCCGGCCCGTGCGCTCGACGCCGGCATCGACGCCGACCACGTACGGAATCACGTCGCCGGCGCGCTCGATGATGACGGCGTCGCCGATGCGGACGTCCTTGCGCTCGACCTCGTCCATGTTGTGCAGCGAGGCCGACGATACGGTCACGCCGCCGACGCTGACCGGCTCGAGGTCGGCTCGCGGAGTGATCGTCCCGGTGCGACCCACCGACGGCACGATGTCGACGACGCGGGTGCGGGCTCGCTGCGCCTTGAACTTGTAGGCGACGGCCCAGCGCGGCGAGCGCGACACTTCGCCGAGTTGGCGCTGCTGGTCGAAGCGGTCGACCTTGGCGACCACGCCGTCAGCTTCGTAGGGAAGGTCGGCGCGCCGGGTGACGATGTCCTCGTAGTACGCGACGATGCCGGCAACGCCGCGACAGCGTCGATTCTCGGCGTTGATCGGCAAGCCCCAGTCGCGCAATGACGCGAGGAAGCTCCAGTGGTCCGGCCACTCCATGCCCTCGACGGCGCCCGGGGCATAGCAGAACGCCTCGAGGGGCCGGCTCGCCGTGATGCGCGAGTCCAGCTGTCGCAGCGAGCCCGCGGCGGCGTTGCGGGCATTGGCGAACGTCGGTTGGTCGGCCGCCGCGCGCTCTTCGTTGAGGCGCTCGAAGGCAGCTTTCGGGAAGATGATCTCGCCGCGCACCTCGAGCCGCGCCGGCGGTCGTCCCCCGTGCTCGAGTTGCAGCGGCACGTTGCGAATGGTGCGCACGTTGGCCGTGACGTCCTCGCCGCGTAGTCCGTCGCCGCGCGTCGAGGCGACGCTGAGCTCGCCGTCGAGGTACACCAGCTCGATGCCGACGCCGTCGAGTTTCGGCTCGGCGACGTAGTCGACGGGTGCGTCGGTGTGCAGTGCGCGTCGGACACGCGCGTCGAACTCCTCGATCTCAGCCGTCGACGTCACGTTGCCGAGAGACAGCATCGGTCGTGTGTGTTCCACGGAAGCGAACTTGTCGGCGGGCGGTGCGCCGACCCGCTGTGTCGGCGACGAGGGCGAGCGCAGCTCCGGATGCTGACCCTCGATCTCCTGCAGGCGACGGAACAGTTCATCGTACGCCGCATCGGAAATCTCCGGGTCGTCGTCGACGTAGTAGCGCCGGTTGTGGTGCTCGATCTGGCGGCGCAGCCGCTCGACCTCCCGCAACAAGCCCGCACCCCGTCGCTCTGCCTGGACCACGGATCATCTATAGCGTTTCGCGGTCGACGGGCAATTGCCCGCGATGCGGACCGATTCGCGGCTTGACAACTCCAAGGGCATCGAAAACAACCGAACACGTCCTCAGGTGTCCCACGAAATCCGGGAGATCCCCTTTGCCCTTGCTCATTCGAACCCTCTGCGCGTGCGGAATCCTGTGGCTCGGCCTGACTCCGCCCGCTGCCGCACAGGCGGTGTGCCCAGGCGACGTCGACGGCGACGGGGTGCGCACCGTTGCCGACGTGGAGCCCCTGCTGCAGGTGTTGTTCGATCCCGAAGGCTTCGACGCCTTCACGTTCGACACCGCCGACGTCAACGTCGACCGCGAGCTCTCAGCCGCCGACGTCGTCCTCACCGTCGCCCTCGACGGCGTACCGTGCCCGTCGAATCCCGACACGCGAACGCCGACGCGGACGCCCACGCGCACGGCGACGCGCACCATCCCGGGGGCGTTCACGCCGACGCCGACGCGGACGCCGACACGCGGGCCGACGACGGCCCCGACCGCGGCCTGCGTGCCGCAGGCGGTCGGTATCGGCAGCACGAGCGGTTCGCTGGCTCAGGGGGACTGCGAGATCATCGTGAACGGCCAGCTTCGCCTCGCCGACGAGTATCGACTGACCGTCGCGCCCGACCAGGAAATCGGCATCGCGGTGACCGCGACGGGATTCAGCCCGGTGGTGCGCCTCGTCGATGGCAACGGCTATTTTTCGTCGCTCACCAGCGAGCCGCCGGCAAGCTTTCGCGCGGCGGGAACCTTGCCGTACACGATTTTGGTGACGTCGAAGGACGGCACGCCGGCCGAGACGGGTTCCTACACGCTGACGATCACATCGCGCCCGTGCGAGACGTCGCCGCTGCGTACACAGGTAGGATCTTTCGACGGCAGCGAGTGCTCGGACCCCGGAGTGCCGGGCGTCGGCGACTCCATCGAGTACGCCGACGTGTTCACGTTCGAGGTGACGCAGCCGCTCACGCTGATCTCCATCACCATGCGGCAGAGCTTGGAAGCATCGCTGATCGATCCGATGCTCGCCGTCTACGGTCCGGGAGGATTCGAGGTCTTCCCGTCGTTCCAGGCGGACGACCAAGCGATCGGTGGCTTCGGCTTCGATGCCGCCGCGCGCTTCACCGCTCTCGATACCGGGACCTACACGGTCGTTGCCACTGGCGGCGGCTGCGAGCCCGATGACGAGTTTGGCTGTGGCTACCGCATTCTCTTCAGTAGTACGTCGTGCGCCGCCACGGCCGTAGAAGACATACCGTCGACCGTCCGCCAGTCGTTCGCCGGAATCCACTGGGGCGATCCCCTGCGCACCCGTTGCGGCGCGCCGCTGCCGCTTGCCGGCGACGACGAAGAGGGAATACCCGAGATCGGTAGTCCGGCCGACATCTACACGTTCTCCGGCCTCGCCGGGGACGTGATCACGATCGAGATGGAAGCCGAGGACGAGCCGCAGCTATACCTGCTCGGCCCGGCGTCGGTCGGCAATCCACTCATCGCGGCCGACGGCGACAGCAGCGGCGACCTGCTCGCTCAGATCGGTGTCACGCTGCCACGAGCGGGGACCTACACGGTCGTTGCCGCGAACAAGAACTTCTTGTTTCCGCCCGACCCGGAGGATCCCGAGGACGAGGGCGAGTTCGCCGAGTACACGCTCTTCTTGCAGCAGTGCCCCGTGCGCGGAGCGGTCAGCACCGTGCCGGGCACCCAACGCAACGACTCGTTTTCGACGATCGACTGCGTCGGCCCGGGAGGGGTTCCCGTGCGCAGCTACGCCTTGTCGCTGGCGGCCGGAACCTACGTCGACCTGACGATGGCGGCGCCCGCGTTCGATGCCCAGCTGACGCTCGTCGCTCCCGACGGCGATCGGCGACGCAACGACGATGACCCGCTGATCCAGGGCGCGACCGATGCGCGGCTCGGACTCGTCGCGCCGACGACGGGGACGTACTTTCTCGAGGCCTCGATGCCGCTCGACGCCGATTTCGAGCCGGGGGCACTCGGATTCACCGTGGCGGCACGCTCCTGCCTGACACGCGCGGTTGCTCCGGGGCTCATCGACGGCGAGCTGACCGGTGAAGACTGTGCTCTGAGCGACGGACGCCGCTACGACGTGTTGACCTTCGACGCACCCGTCGACGCCGCGCAGAGCCCCGTCATCGCCGGTCTCGGACCCGGCCCGACCGTATGTGCGTGGTCGGTACCCGTGTACGGGGCGCCGAGTCTGCCCTTGGCGTGTGGTCCCGAGGCGCTCGAGATTCCCCTGGCCGCCACCGGTCGCTACGCCTGGATCGTCGTCGGGCGCGAGCCGACGACCCGCGGCGCGTACCGCCTCGACTACGTGCGCTGTCCGGCAGCGCTGGTCGAGCTCGGCGACGCCGTGAGCGGCAACTTGAACGGTGGGGACTGCGTCGATGCGACCGGAGACGTGGCGGAGTGGTTCGCCCTGCGTGAGCGTGCCGACCTGATCCGCTTCGATCGCGGCGCCAGTCTCGAGTTCCGTACCAGCTTCGACGCGCGCTTTTCGGTGGCCGGGGCGGACGGCACGAGCCCGGTCAACCGCCGCTTCGTCGTCGACACCGAATCCTTTTTCGACCTGGGCGACGACCTTCTCGTCGTGCCGAAACTGCGTGGTCAGTCGGTGCAGAGTCAGGGGAGCTTCGATCTCGAGGTCGACTTCCCGGACCGCCGCCAGTGACGTGGATCGGTGCCGGCGCACCTTGACCCTCGAAGAAAGCGTGGTGTATGCGACCGCAACCGTCGTCGGAGGGCTCGTTGCTCAATCGTCTCGTCGTACCAGGCCGTGCGGTCGTCGTATCTTTGCTGTCGCTGGTCGCCATCGCCTGCGGGGGAGGTGGAGGTTCCGGCGGCGACAGCGGTGGCGGCGTCACCCTCCGCGCACTGTGGGAAGATTCCGACGCAACGGCGGCCGCGCCGCGTGGTGCAACCACCAGCGGCTTCGAAGGCACGAGCGAGATCCCCGACACCGTGACCACGGTCGAGGTCCGCGTCGTCGACGCGGGCGGCCGCGAGATTCGCGAGTTCGTCTTCGACCCTGGGCCCGGAAACCGGTCTGTCTTCATCGGCGGCCTTCCCGCCGGGCCGGCAACGGTCGCCGTTTTCGGCTACGACCTGGCGTTCACTTCGCCCGACGTTCCGGGAACGCCGGAAAGCGAGGCCAGGCCGTTGCTCGAGGAGTTCGACATCCCGCCGTCGTTCGCCAGCGCTGCGATCATCGTCGAGATTCCCCCAGGGGCGAACGCCGATGCGGGGGTCGTGCCCCTGCTCGCGCAACCCTACGCCGCCGGATTCGTTCCGCAGCCGGGTGAACGTGGCGTCCTGCGGTCCGAGCCGTTGTCGCTGACCTTGCGTACCGGTATCGGCGCCGTCGCCACCGATTCGATCGACCTGCAGGTCGCCGGCATCGATGCAATCGTCGGGGGCGTCGCTTCCAACGGAGTCGACCTCGCCTTTTGCGACCCGAACGACATCGACGTTCTGTGTGTAGTCTACCAGCCGCCGCTGCCTTTCCTCGCGAGCACGACCGTGCCGGTCCGGGTGAGTGCCAGCGCTCGATTCGCCAACGACGAGGTGCGCTCGTTCGGTCCGTTCGACTATTTCTTCGTGACCAGCGAGCAGGTCGATCTCCCTACGGCGACGCCTACGGATACGGCGACGCCGACGGCGACCCATACGCCGACCGTGACGGCGAGCGCCACGCCAACGTCCTCGCCGACGCCGACCGACACGGCGACGGCCACCGCGACCGCCACCTCGACGGCGACGGCGACGGTCACCCCGACGCCGACGGATACGGCGACGCCGCTGCCGACGGACACTCCGACGACGACCCCGACCAGCACGGAGACGGCCACCGACACCCCGACGCCCACGGTGACGCCAACGCCGACGGAGACGTCGACGCCCACGGCCACGCCGACACCGACCGAAACCCGGACGCCGACGGCGACCCCCACGCCCACCCCGACGCCAACACCGACGGCGACGCCCACAGCGACGCC
>CALJUJ010000329.1 GCA_937975525.1 uncultured bacterium | reverse complement strand
CCGACCTCTGGGGGGTCGGTCGTTCCGCCGAGCCAGCCAGCGCCGTCGCAGGCGCTGTGTGCCAACGCCTGCGTCTACGACTTCTCGCAGACCAGGATGATCTGGCGCGAGTCGATGGGCCTGGATCTCGGTTTCGCCGTGCGCGAGCGCGGCTGCCCGGAGCTGGATTTCAACTCCGGTGAGCGCGGCGCGGTCTACATGACCAACTGGATCACGACCGACGGCGAAGACACCGGCAAGTTCTATGGTGTCGAGTTCACGCTCGACGGCTTGCGCGCGCCCACCAGCGACGGCGGCGACGTCAGCTTCTCCTTCTTCGGCGGCGACATGATGAGCGGTACGGTGACCTCGCCGAGCGATCCGATCGCCGGGTTCTGGGACGGCGAGGACTTCCCGGTGGCCTTCGACCTCTGCGTCGTCGTCGGCGACCAGGCGGTCGCTACGCGCCTCGTTTGCCAGCCCAAGTCGGACGGTGCGCTCTGTCACGAGGGCTGAAGCCAGGCTCACGCACTCCAGCGGCAGAATGCCGCAAGGAAAGGGGGCGTCCCGGGAGGGACGCCCCTTTTTTGTTCGCCGAATCTCGTCGACGGGAGTCGTTTGCGGGCATCCCCTGATTCTCTTATCGTCCAGCGGTCGCGCCTCGTCGGCGAACGATCCGGTTGGCCGACGCGAGGCGTCGAGACGCAGCAAGCACAGCGAGGAGGACCACCGTGCAACGTCGTGTTCGTGTCGGGCTGATCGGCTTCGGAACGATCGGTACCGGGGTCGTCAAGATCCTCCAGGAGCAAAGCCGCCAGCTCCGCAGCCGCCTGGGCGTTCCGCTCGAGCTGGTGCGGATCGCCGACGTCGACCTCGATCGTGATCGTGGCGTACGCGTCGCCAAGGGGGTGTTGACGAAGGACGCTCGCGAGCTGATCGACGATCCCGAGATCGACGTGGTGGTCGAGCTCATGGGCGGGTACGGCTTGGCACGCAAGTTCGTGTTGCGTTCTCTCGCCAACGGCAAGAGCGTGGTCACCGCGAACAAAGCGTTGCTCGCCGTGCACGGCGCGGAGATCTTCGCCGCCGTCGAGGCTGCTGGCGTCGACCTCGGCTACGAAGCGAGCGTCGGCGGCGGGATCCCAATCATTCGCACCCTGCGCGAGGGGCTCGCGGCGGACGTCAATCAGGCGGTCTACGGCATCGTGAACGGCACGGCGAACTACATCTTGAGCCAGATGTCCGACGAGGGTGGGGAGTTCGAAACCGTGCTCGCCGCGGCCCAGGCGGCGGGCCTGGCGGAGGCCGATCCGACGTTCGACGTCGATGGCATCGACTCGGCCCACAAGCTCGCCCTGCTCATTCAACTCGCGTTCGGAAGCTCGGTGGCTTTCGAGGATCTTCCGGTGGAAGGGATTCGCGGGATCACCCAACTCGACATCCAGCTGGCGCGCGAGTTCGGCTACACCATCAAGCTCCTGGCCATCGCCAAGCGTGACAAGCGCCGGATCGAAGCGCGGGTGCACCCGACCATGGTGCCCAGCGACCATCTGCTCGCCGACGTCGGCGGTGCCTTCAACGCGATCGCCGTCGAAGGCGACGCGCTGGGCTCGAGCCTCTACTTCGGGCAGGGCGCCGGGATGATGCCGACCGCGACCGCCGTGGTCGCGGACATCCTCGAGGTCGCACGCAACGTCGTTTCGGGCAACCGCGGCCGGGTAGCGCCCCTCGGGTACCCGATCGCGCGTCAGCAACGCGCGACGCTCAAGCCGATGGCCGACGTCATCACCGAGTACTACCTGCGATTTCTGGTGCTCGACCGGCCCAACGTGCTCGCCAAGATCGCCGGTATTCTCGGCGCACACCGCATCTCGATCGCCTCGATGATCCAGCGCGAAACGGAGTCGGGTGCCGAGGTGCCGATCGTTATGCACACCCATCGCGCTCGCGAGAAGGATCTGCTCGCGGCGCTCGGCGAGATCGAGCGCCTCTCGGTCGTACGCGCTGCCCCCGTGTACATCCGTGTCGAGAACGACCCTGGCCAGTGAGTCGGGCGGGCGCGGCGGCGGCGGCGAGGCAGGCTAGAAAGTGCCTGGGGTCTTGGCTAGATAGGCGACAACGACGGGAAAGGGCTGTGCATGGATCGAAATCTCGCTCTCGAGGCGGTGCGCATCACCGAAGCAGCGGCTCTTGCGTCGGCTCGCCTCATGGGGCGCGGCGACGTTTCGGGGTGCGATGCGGCGGCGGCGCGAGCGATGGCGAACGCGTTCGACTCGATCGGCATCAACGGCCTGATCGTCGTCGGCGACTCGGCCAACGACGCGGAAATCCTCCTCGAGGACGAAGCCGTCGGCAACGGCACCGGACCCGCCATCGATGTCGGCCTCGACCCCGTCGAAGGCGCGGCGATCTGTGCGACCGGCGGGCTCAACGCGCTGTCGATCATCGCCTTCGCCAAGCGCGGCGGCTTTCTGCGTTGTCCGGGTACGTGGATGGAGAAGATCGTCGTCGGTCCCGAGGGGGCCGGTTGCATCGACCTGGACCGCCCTCCGGTCGACAACTTGCGCGCGCTCGCCGAGGCGAAGGGCGTCTACGTCGCCTAGCTCACGTTGGCCTTGCTCGTTCTGCCACGCCACGAATACCTGGTCCGCGAAGTGCGCAAGTCGGTCGCCCGCATTCGCCTGCTTGCCGACGGTGACGTGGCCCCGGCGATCGCGACCGCCAAGCCGGACGCCGGAATCGACATGTTGCTCGGTACCGGCGGTTCCTCGCAGGGGATTCTGACGGCCGCAGCGATCCGCTGTACCGGTGGCGACATGCAAGCCCGCCTGCGGCCGCGAACCGAGGACGAGGCGCGCCGATTGCGCGATGTCGGCATCGAGGACGTCGGCAAGAAGCTGACGCTCGAGGAGATGGCGGGCGGCAGCGTCATGTTCGCTGCGACCGGTGTGACCAACGGCGATCTCGTGCGTGGTGTCCGGTTCTTCAAGGGTGGGGCGACGACCAACTCGGTGGTCATGCGATCGCGCACGCACACGCTGCGGTTCATCGAGGCGGTGCACCGCTTCGACCTCAAGCCGGAGTACTGACCCGCCGCGGTCGCCGCCGCATCGCCGCGGCGAAGGAGGTTCGATGACGACGCCAAAAGCGGAATGGATGAAGCAGCGCTACCCGAAGGCCGCCGACCGGCGGGAGCGATTCGCTACGCTCTCGGACGCCGACGTCGAGCCGCTGTATGCGGCGGAGGATCTCGACGACTGGCGCTACGCCGACAAGCTCGGTCACCCAGGAGAGTTTCCTTACACCCGTGGTGTGCACGCCAGCATGTACCGCGGGAAGCTCTGGACGATGCGCCAGTTCGCGGGCTTCGGTACCGCCGAGGATACCAACGAGCGCTTCAAGTTCTTGCTGGCCCAGGGCCAGACGGGCCTGTCGACGGCCTTCGACATGCCGACACTGATGGGCTACGACGCCGATCACCCGCGCGCCCTGGGGGAAGTGGGCCGCGAAGGTGTCGCCGTTTCGAGCCTGGCCGACATGGAGGCGCTCTTTGCCGACGTGCCGCTCGATCGGGTGACGACGTCGATGACGGTGAACTGTACGGCGAGCGTGCTGTTGGCGATGTACTTCGCGGTCGCCGAGCGTCGTGGCATTTCTTTCGACCAGCTCGGCGGCACGATCCAGAACGACATGCTGAAGGAGTTCATCGCGCAAAAGGAGTGGATCTCGCCCCCCGAGCCGTCGGTGCGCGTCGTCGTCGACATGATCGAGTTCTGTGCGCGCGAGGCGCCACGTTGGCACCCGGTGTCGATCTCCGGCTACCACATTCGCGAGGCGGGCTCGACCGCGGCTCAGGAGCTCGCCTTCACGCTGGCCGACGGGATCGGCTACGTCGAAGCCGCCGTGGCGCGCGGCCTCGACGTCGACAGCTTCGCCCCGCGCCTGTCGTTCTTCTTCAACGTGCACAACGACTTTTTCGAGGAGATCGCCAAGCTCCGGGCGGCGCGTCGGATCTGGGCGACGACCATGCGTGAGCGCTTCGGCGCGCGCCAGCCGAAGTCGATGATGCTACGCACCCATTGCCAGACCGCGGGCTGTAGCCTGACCGCGCAGCAACCGGTCAACAACGTCGTGCGCGTCGCCATCCAGGCTCTTGCCGGCGTGCTCGGCGGTACGCAGTCGCTCCACACGAACTCCATGGACGAGACGCTGGCGCTCCCGAGCGAGGAGTCGGTGCTCGTCGCCCTGCGTACGCAGCAGATCATCGCGGAGGAGACTGGCGTCGCGAACTTCGTCGACCCGCTCGGCGGGAGCTACGCCGTCGAGGCGATCACCGATCGCATCGAAGCCGAGGCGCTCGACTACATTCGTCGCATCGACGACATGGGAGGCATCGTCCGCGCCATCGAGCTCGGCTTCCCACAAAAGGAGATCGCCGAGGCCTCGTATCGTTTCCAGCAGCAGCTCGACCGCGGCCAGCAGGTGATGGTCGGCGTCAACAAGTACCAGCTCGAGGACGAGCCACCGATCGAGGTCCTGCGCATCGGCGCCGACGTCGAGCGCAAGCAGGCCGACCGCGTGCGCGCGCGCAAGGCCGCGCGTGATGCCGCGGCCGTGCGGCAAGCCCTGGCAGAGGTCCGCCGGGCTGCTGCCGAGGAAACCAACCTGATGCCGCCCATCCTCGCCGCAGTGAAGGTCGAATGTACCGTCGGCGAGATTTCCGACATCTTCCGCGAGACCTTCGGCGTCTACCGCGACCCAGCCTGGATCTGAAGGAGTCCCACTTGTCCCACGACGATCGCCCGCTGCGCATTCTCGTCGCCAAGCCCGGGCTCGATGGCCACGATCGCGGCGCCAAGATCATCGCCCGAGCCTTCCGTGATGCCGGCTTCGAGGTCATCTACACCGGCCTGCACCAGACCCCTGAGATGATCGCCGAGGCGGCTGCCCAGGAGGACGTCGACGCCATCGGTCTGAGCATCCTCTCGGGCGCGCACATGACGCTCTTCCCCGCCGTGATCGAAGAGCTGCGCAAGCGCGACCTCGCCGACGTCACGGTCTTCGGGGGAGGAATCGTGCCCGCCGAGGACATGCCCGAGCTCGAGAAGCTCGGCGTGCGCGGCATCTTCACTCCGGGCGCGAGCACCGACACGATCGTCCAATGGGTGCGTGAGCACGTCGCCGCGCGCGCAGCGTGAACGGCGCCGTGCTCGTCGACGGCGTCGGTCGGTCGGTCGCAGTCGAGCCGCCCGCCCGCCGCGTCGTGAGCCTGGTGCCGAGTCTCACGGAGTCGGCGTACGATATCGGCCGTGGTGAGACGCTCGTAGGGGTCACGCGCAATTGCGTCGAGCCCGCGGCGGCGCGCACGATCACCCGGGTGGGAGGTACGAGGCATCCAGACATCGCTGCGATTCGTCGCCTCGCACCCGATCTCGTGCTGCTCAACGCCGAGGAGAATCGCCGCGAGGACTTCGCGGAGTTGGAGGCGGCAGGTCTGCGGCTCTGGGTCACGCACCCGCGCCGCTGCGACGACGTGGCGCCGATGCTGCGTGCGCTGGGCCGGCTCCTCGGTGGCGAGGCGGCCGCCGAGCGCCATGCCGCCCGCGTGGACGATCTCTGCGCTACAGCCATCGCCGGGCGTCTGCCGCGGGTGTTCTGCCCGATCTGGAAGAATCCGTGGATGGGTTTCAACCGCGACACCTACGCCCACGACGTTCTCCGCCGAGCCGGCGGTGCCAACGTGCTCGCGCAGCATCGGGTGCGCTTTCCGCAGGTGCGCTTGGAGGAAGTGGCCGACCACGCCCCGGAGGTCGTGCTGCTCCCGGACGAGCCTTACGTGTTCCGTGAGCGCGACGTGGCCGACCTCGAGGCGCTCGCCGAGACTCCTGCGCTGCGCGCGGGGCGCGTGGTGTTCTGCGACGGAAAGGACCTGACCTGGTTCGGCACGCGCACCGCGCGAGCGATTCCCCGCCTCGTACGAACGATCAGCGCTTCGGAAGCTCCGCCTCGGCGGTCGCCACCGCCGTGACTTCTTCACGGTGGTTGATGCACTGCACTTCGCAGCGAACCATCCCGGCGCCGTCCTTTTCGAACTTGTCGACGACCTTGCCTTCGACCCAGGTGACGTCGCCCATGTAGTTGAACTTGAGGTAGCGAGCGTCGATCTTGGTGATGCGGCCGTTGTCTCCCACCCAATCGGTCACGCCTTGGATCAACCACGAGCAGCGCTCGGGGCCGAGGTCATAGGCGCCGGGCAGGCCGAGCAGGTTCTGCGTGACGTGATTGTCCCAGTGCACACGTTGTGGCGGCTCGGGCACGCCCTGCTCGTTGGGCAACATCAGGGCGGGGTGCTTGTCCAGGAGCCGCGAGGCGACGACGTTGCCGACGAGGTAGACGCCGAAGTAGGACTCGAAGGCGATCTCCGCGGTCGGCGTCAGCGGACCTTTGATGATGCGGTTGAGCGGATCGCCGACCTCGACGTCGTCCCAGAAGCGTTCGGCGGTTCGCTGCTGGTGGCGGTAGTCTTCCTGGAAACGCTCGATGTCCGCGGGCGTCCATTGCGCCAACTCGATCGTGCCGTACTTCTTGGTTTCGCGCGTCTTCTTGCGCTCGGCGCGCATCCAGGTGTCGTTGCGGACGCCGAGGTAGTCGCCGTTCTGGTCGTAGTACTTCGCTTCGTACGTTTGGTAGATCGAGCGGCCGCCGCCGAACTTGCTGTCGCGCTCGACGAGATCCTTGAGGTACGACTCCGAGCGGATCTGGTCGCCGAGGCGGGGAGGGCGCTCCCATTCGTAGTAGGAGCCGGTCCAGATCGAGTGAACTCCGGGAAGACCCTCCGGTAAGCCGCTGTGTCCGACGGCGCGCAGGACGTCCATCGTCTGGACGATGATCGGAGGTGCGATCAGCGTGCCCCAGCGGGTCTTCTGCGCATAGTCCTCGTCGATGTAGAGCGGGCTCAAGTCGCCGATGGCGTAGGCGAGGTGGTAGATCGCGTCGCGCGTCACCTCGGTACGCCAGGGCCGGCGGCCCTGGAAGCCCTGGCCGATGCGCGTGCGCAGCTTGTCGATGCCCTCGTCGGTGATCTGGCCCTGGTGCGATTCGGTCATGCGGTCTCCTTGTGGCGAACAGGCTCAGCCGCGCGCTTGCGGCCCGAGCAGGCGGTAGATCGCCTTCTCGAGGAAGGCGCGCTGGTGCTCGAGGGTCTCGGGAGCGAGCGGATTGCTCGCGCGTTTCGAGACGCGGCGAAGCACTTTGAGGTTGGTGAAGTAGGCGAACACCATGCCGAAGAGCCCGACGGCGAGGTGCGGCAACTCGGCGACCTCCCAGCCGGCGCGCTGTGCGGTGTCCTTGATGGCGAGCACTCCGCCTCGGTACAGCGGGCTGAGCCAGCGTTCGATGAGGGCTTCGACGCCCTTGGCGTCTTCGAGGAGCGCGCGCTGCAGCAATGCGGCGAGATGCGGGTGTTGGGAGAGGTGGCCGACGAGCCGATCGGCGACGTCGCGGACCTTGGTCACCTCGACGTCTCCCGGGGCGAGCGCCTCGGCCGACATCTCGAGCAGCGGGGTCAGGCCGCGTTCGAGAACGGCGTCGTAGAGGTCCTGCTTGCTGGTGAAGTGATTGTAGAGGCTCGGCGCGGTGAGGTTCATTTCGCGGGCGAGGTCGCGGACGGCGACGCCGTCGACGCCGCGCTCGGCGAACAGGCGCTCGGCGGTGTCGAGGATGACCTCGCGTGTCGGCGGCGGCTCGGGCGGGCGCCGGCGGTCGTTGCGGTGGGGCATGCTGCTGACCTTGGCCACGGTGTGCGCTGACTAGCGAACGAACGTTCGTTCGTCAACTAGGCGGAGCGGCGCTTCCGGTCGCGGGCCGACGATGGGGGCTTGAATCGTCGACGCGATTTAGGTTAACAAATGTTTGTTCACTAACGCCGCCGGACGTGACCGACGCCCCGGCCGAAGAGAGGTAGCCATGGCCCGCGACTACAAGTTGATCTCCGCCGACTCCCACATCCTCGAACCGCCCCATATCTGGACCGAGTACATGCCGCAGAAGTTCCACCCGAAGTGCCCCAAGGTCGTCGCCGACGGCGATGGCCGCGAAGCGTGGCAGTTCGCCCCCGACGTCCCGCCGGCGCCGATCGGCATCTACGCCTCCGCCGGCCGCAGCCACGACCAGATCCGCTGGACCGGCGTCACCTTCGCCGCAGCCAACCAGGGCAACTTCTACGCGTCCGCGCGCATCGAGGAGCAGGACGCCGACGGTGTCGACGCCGAGGTCCTCTTCGGTTCCGCGCGCATGATGAGCCACTTCTTCTCGGACGAGGACCCCGAATTCCATCTCGCCGGCGTGCAGGCCTACAACAACTGGCTCGCCCAGGAATTCGTCAAAGCGGCGCCCGACCGGATGATCGGACTCGGCTGCATCCCCGCCCTCGGCGTCGACGCGGCCATCCGCGAGATGGAACGCTGCGTGAACGAGCTCGGCATGCGCGGCGTCTGGCTCAACACGCTCCCGAGCGTTGGGGAGAGCATCCGGCCCGAGGACGACCCCTTCTGGGAGGCGGCGCAGTCCCTCGGTGTCGCCGTGCATTTCCACGTCCGCGTCATGCGCAAGATCCGCAAGCCCAAGCCCAAGGGCGTGCGCGGCGACGACCTCACCGGCCTAGCCACCGTCGGCGCTGCCGACATGATCGTCGACATGCCCGAAATCATCCAGTCGGGCGTCCACGACCGCTTTCCCGAGCTGATCTTCGTGGCGGTGGAAACCGGCTCGGGCTGGATCCCCTACATCCTCGAGCAGATGGACGATCGTTGGTGGCGCAACCGCAACTGGCTCCCGGTCAAGCTCGAGCACGAGCCGAGCTTCTACTACCGCCGCAACTGGCGGTCGGCGATGATGATCGACCACTACGCCGTCGACAATCGCCACGCGATCGGAGTCGACAACCTCATGTGGTCGACGGACTACCCGCACCATGGCTGCGATTGGCCCGAGAGCCGGCGCGTCGTCGACGAAATGTTCCGCGGGGTCGCGCACGACGAGCGCGCGAAGATCTGCGCCGAGAACGCGGCGAAGCTCTACAAGCTCATCTGAGGGCAGCGGGGCGGGCTCGGCCCCGCCCCGTCTCCCCACCGAAGTGATAGAGACGATACAGGAGCTGGCCCTGGCGTCCGCGCTCTTCGATCGCAGGCCCTGGCAACGAGACGCCACCGCGATCACGCAGCTCCGCGGCATGGATGTCGAAGAATTCGCGGCCGAGCACCACCATCGTCTCGCCTTCGTCGCCGAGCGAGCCGCCGGCGACGACGTCGTCCACGCGAATCGGGTGCGGCCCGTCGTAGCGCCCGCGGGCGAGGAAGAAGCACTGGCCGTCCGCCCAGAACCCGATGTCGTCGCTGAAGAACACGCGCACGTCGTCGTGCCGCCGCAGAAACTCGCACACCCGGCGACCGGTG
>CALJUJ010000328.1 GCA_937975525.1 uncultured bacterium | reverse complement strand
TCGCCGAGGACGGCGGCCACGGCGACGGCGGCACTGGGCTCGATCAGCAGCTTCGCCCGCTCCCAAGCGACGCGCATGGCGGCGACGATCTCCTGCTCCGCAACGGTATCGATGGCTTCGACGTGGTCGCGCACGATCGGCCAGGTCAGCCTGCCGAGGCTCGTCCGCAGCCCGTCGGCGATCGTCTCCGGCCGGTCCTGCGGAAGCCACCGGCCTGCGGCCAACGATCGGGCCGCATCGTCGGCGCCCTGCGGTTCGGCGCCGAAGACGCGTATGTCGGCTTGCAGGCCGTGCCCGGCGATGCAGGTTCCGGACAACAGCCCGCCGCCTCCGACCGGTGCGACGATGGCGTCCAGCCCGTCCACCTGCTCGAGCAACTCCAGCGTCGCGGTGCCCTGGCCGGCGATGACGTACGGGTGATCGTACGGATGGACGAAGACCGCGCCGGTTGCGGCGCCGACGCGCGCCGCTCCCTCCTCCCGCGCGGCGACGGTGGGCTCACAGGGATGGATCGTCGCGTGGTAGCCGCGAACGGCGCGTCGCTTCACGCCCGGTGCGTTGCTCGGCATGACGATGTGCGCGGGGACGCCACGTAGTGATGCTGCCAGGGCCAGGGCCTGGGCGTGGTTGCCGGAGCTGTGCGTGAGCACGCCGCGTGCGGCCTCGGCGGCGTCGAGCCGCGCCACGGCGTGCGCCGCACCGCGGAACTTGAACGCACCGACCCGTTGGAGATGCTCGCACTTGAAGAACAACTGCTTTCCGGCGAGCGCATCGAGTGAGCGGCAAGTGGCGACTGGCGTGCGATGTGCCAGGCCTTGGATGAGGCGCGCGGCCGCGCGGATGGCTCCGAGGTCCAGCGCTTCCGCGTTCATGGTCTGGCGTCCCTCGTGCCCGTCGCTGCTCAGCTGGTGAGGCGTGCACGGATGGCGCGGCGGGCCGTGCCCAACAACACCAACGAGACGACGACGATGTAGGCGAGATCCCAGAGAAGGACCCAGCCGAAGTCGCCGGCGAAGGAGGAGCGAGCGATACGCACCGGGTGCAACAAGGGTAGGGCCTCGGCCACCCACAGCCAGCCGCCGGCAAGGCGCTCCTCGAGGGGAAAGAAAATGTCCGAGAAGAGGAACAACGGCGTCAGGAACAGCGTGAAGTAGAAGCTGAATTGGTCGATGGCCGGCACGCGCAGCGAGAAGGAAACGCCGATGGCCGCGAACAGCAGGCCGGTGAGGGGGATGGCGACGACCGCGACCAGCGCGTTCGGAAACGGCGCAAGGCCGGCGATCGCGAGCACGACGAAGAAGCAGCCTCCGTAGATGCAGGCGCGGGTCATCGCCCACAGTACCTCGCCGGCGAGTACGTCGTCGGGCTCGATCGGCGTCGTCAGCATCGCGTCGTAGGCCTTCTCGAAGGTCATGCGGACGTAGATGTTGTACGTCACCTCGAAGCTCGCGCCGTTCATCGCGGCTACACACAGAAGTCCCGGAGCGATGAAGGCCACGTACGACATACCGCGCATCTCGGAGATGTAGGCGCCGACGCCGATGCCGATCGAGACCAGGTAGAGCACCGGCTCGAAGAAGTTCGGTAGGATGTTCCACATCCAGGTGCGTCGATACATGGCGGCGTTTCGCTGCCACACCGCCAGCGCGTGCGGAACCGATACGCTCATGCAGTCTCCAGCGTGGTCCCCGTCAGGGCGAGAAACACGTCCTCCAGGTTGGCCGGGCGGACGACCAGATGGTGCTGGCGGGCGGCGTCGTCGTGGCCGAGACGCGCGACCAGCGGTTCGGGGTCGGAGACGTACACGAGCAAGCGGTTGCCGACGCGCAGGCGGGAGCCGGCGTCGATGTCGTGCAGCAGGTCGGCTTCCTCGTCGCGCGTGCACGTCACCTCGACCACGAGCGGTCTCACGTGTCGTGCGATCAGCTCCTGGGGCGAGCCCTGGTCGATGACCCGGCCGGCCGCCATGATCGCGATCTGGTCGCAGAGGCGCTGCGCCTCGTCCATGTAGTGGGTCGTCAACAACACCGTCGTTCCTTGCCGGCGCAGCTCGCGGATGCGCTCCCAGAGAGCGAGGCGCACGGCGGGGTCGAGCCCGGTGGTGGGCTCGTCGAGAATGAGCAGCTCGGGGCGGTTCATCAGGGATTGCGCGATGGCGAGGCGGCGCTGAAATCCGCCGGAGAGCACCTTCACCGGAATGTCCGCGTGCGAGCGCAGCTCGAGAAAGTCGACCAGCTCGCCGACGCGTCGTCCCAGCTCGGGCTCGCGCAGTCGGTGGTAGCGCCCGAAGACGCGCAGGTTGTCGATCGGGGACAAGCTGTCGATGAAGACGTTGTCCTGCAGAGTGACGCCCATGCGGCTGCGCACCGCGCGTGCCTCGTGGCTGACGTCGAGGCCGAAGGCGCGCACCGTTCCCGAGGTGGGCCGCGTGATGCCGTAGATCATCCGCAGCGAAGTCGTCTTGCCTGCTCCATTCGGGCCGAGGAGCCCGAAGCAGCTGCCCGTGGCGACGGTCAGGTCGACGCGATCGACGACGGTGCGAGATCCGAACCGCTTGGTCACGTCGGACAATTCGATGATCATGGGCCTTCCATTCGCGAGCCGCCGATCCTGTCGCGAGTGCCGCTCTAGATCAACGCCTCGGTCGCCTCGGGGCTTCCGTGCCCGAGGCGATTGCCTCCGAGCCGAGCCCCGGCCCCCGCCCAGGCGCCGATTGACGGTCCGCGGGGGACGCTCTAGACAGCATTCAGGAGGAGGACGCCATCCGTCCGGGTACGGCGGTCGACCGCGAGCCGCGGCGCTGCAGGCGATGACCCCGGGTCGCGGACGAGCGCCCGTGCATAGCGAACGATGAAACCGGTCAACGTCGATGCGTCGCACTGGCGGCGCTACAACCAGCTATTCTTTCTCGAGCACCT
>CALJUJ010000327.1 GCA_937975525.1 uncultured bacterium | reverse complement strand
GCTCGGCGAATCGCTCGGTGAGATCGAGGGGGTGTCGCTACGCCCTACGCCGCGGGTCAACCTCAAGGGCATCGGCCGCACGCGGCCACGCGTGCTACGACGCGCGCCGGGCGTCGACGGCTAAGCCGACAACAGCGCGGCACGAGCCAGATAGTCGTTGATCACGTTCTCGAGATACTCCTGCTGGCCCGAGCGTTGCTCCGGCTCGCCCTGCGCGGCCGCGTGGTCGCGCAGGTCTGCCAGTGACAGCTCGCCGGCCTCGAACGCCCGCCCCTTGCCGCTGTCGAAGCTCGCGTAGCGCTGCGCCCGCAACGCCGCCAGCGGCGAGCGTTCGAGCAACTCGTGGGCGACCAGCAATCCGCGCGCGAACGCATCCATGCCGCCGATGTGCGCGACGAACAGATCCTCGGGGCGCGTCGACTCGCGCCGCAGTCGGGCATCGAAGTTGAGGCCACCGCTGCCGAGGCCACCGGCACACAAGACGACGAGCATGGCCTGCACCGCATCGTACAGATCGGTAGGGAACTGATCCGTATCCCACCCGTTCTGGGGGTTGCCGCGGTTCGCGTCGATCGAACCGAGCAAGCCGGCGTCGGCGCACGTCTGCAACTCGTGCGCGAAGCTGTGGCCGGCGAGCGTCGCGTGGTTGGCCTCGACGTTGACCTTGAAGTCGCCGGCGAGCCCGTGCTGGCGCAGGAAGCCGATGACCGTCGCCGCATCGACGTCGTACTGGTGGTACATCGGCTCCATCGGCTTCGGCTCGATCAAGAACGTGCCCGCAAAACCGATCGAGCGACCGTAGTCGCGCGCCATCGTCAGAAAGCGGGCCATGTGCTCGAGCTCGCGCTTGCAGTCGGTGTTGAACAGGTAGGCATAGCCCTCGCGCCCGCCCCAGAACACGTAGTTCTCTCCCCCCAGGGCGACCGTCGCATCGAGCGCGGCTTTGACCTGCGCTCCGGCATGGGCGACGACGTCGAAATCCGGATTGGTCGACGCACCGTTCATGTAGCGCCGATGGGAGAAGACGTTCGCCGTACCCCAGAGCAGCTTCGTTCCCGTCGCTTGCTGACGCTGGTGCGCTCGCTCGACCATGTGCTGCAGCAGCCGTTCGCTGTCGGCGACCGACCCGCCCTCGGGGGCCATGTCTCGGTCGTGGAAGCAGTAGTAGGGCACGCCGAGCTTGGTGAAGAACTCGAAGGCCGCGTCGAGCTTGTCCTCGGCGGCAGCGACCGTATCGCTCTTGTCGTTCCACGGATACGTTCGCGTACCCGGGCCGAACGGGTCGGATCCCTCGGCGCAGAAGCTGTGCCAGTAGCACACCGAGAAGCGCAGGTGCTCGCGCATCGTGCGCCCGCCGACGACGCGCTCGGCGTCGTAGGCCTTGAAGGCGAGCGGGTTGTCGGACTGCGGTCCTTCGTAGCGAATGCAGCCGATGCCGGGGAAGTACTCGCGGTCTCCGATGAATGGCGATCGTGACACGGCACCCTCCTTCAGGTTTCGTACAACGGGCCGAGGTGCTCCAAGGCTCGTCGGTATCTCGCATAGGCGGCCGTGTAGGCGGAAACGGCCTCGACGTTCGGAACGACGCACAGGTCCTCGCGGACCGCGACGTGCTCGCGGGTGATCGCTGCGATCGAGCTAGGCGTGCCCTCCCGCCGGTACAACATCCAGAGGGCCTGCAGCGCGGCGCCGAACGACGCCCCCTCTTCCTCCGCGAGCACGATCACCGGCAGCCGACACACATCGGCGACGATCTGACGCCATGCGGCGCTACGCGCACCGCCGCCGGTCAACACGATCTCGGTCGCGCGCACGCCCAGTCGATTCATCTCGTCGAGGCCGAAGCGGATGGCGAACGTCGCGCCCTCGGCCGTTGCCCGCAGCAGATGGCCCCGGGTGCAATTCTGCATGTTCATGCCGAGAAGGCTCGCGCTCGCGCGCGGTAGGTTCGGAGTTCGTTCGCCGCTGAAGAACGGCAACATCACCAAACTGCCGGCACCGGGCGCGACGCCGGCGATCGTCGCATCGAACTCCTCGTCGCCAACTGCCAGCAGCTGCTTCATCAGCTCCGTCGCCAACGTGCAGTTCATCGTGCACAGCAGCGGCAGCCAGCCGCCGGTCGAGCCGCAGAAGGCGGCGATGTTGCCCTGATCGTCGACGATCGGCGCGTCCGCATGCCCGAACAGGGTGCCCGACGTGCCGAGACTCATCGTCAACCTTCCCGCGGTGACGTTGCCGGTGCCGATCGCGGCCATCATGTTGTCGCCGCCACCCGCGGCGACGGGTACGCCGACCGGCAGCCCGAAGTGTTGCGCGCTCTCCGCGGTCGTGACGCCGATGCATGCGTCGGGCTCGACCAGCGGCGGTAGGCACGCCGCGAGATCGCGGTCCGCGTCGACGGCACGCAGCATCGGCTCGCTCCAGCTGCGCCTGCGGACGTCGAGGAGACCGGTGCCCGAAGCATCGCCGCACTCCATCGCGACTTCTCCCGTGAGCACGAAATTCAGGTAGTCGTGCGGCAGCATGACGTGACGCATCTGAGCATAGGCGTCGGGCAGTTGATTGCGTAGCCAGCGGATCTTGGGCGCGGTGTAGCCGCTCAGGATCGGGTTGCCGGCGATCTCGATGCAGCGAGCCCGGCCGCCGGCGGCCGAGGTGATCTCGTCGACTTCGCGCTGCGTACTCGTGTCGCACCACAACTTGACGGGCGCCAACACCCGTCCGTCGCCGCCTACCGGGACGAATCCGTGCTGTTGCCCCGACACACCGACGGCGCAAACGGAAGCGCGCACGGCCGCATCGACGGATGCGAGTGCTTCGGCCAGCGCCGTCCGCCAGGCCTCGGCCCGCTGTTCGGCCCGGCCACTGGCATCGCGCGCCACCGTCAGCGGCGATGAAGCGGCCGCGACCGAAAGCCGCTGGTGCCAATCGTAGAAGACGACCTTGATGCTCTGGGTGCCGAGATCGATGCCGAGGACGGTGTTCATGGAGAGCCCCTTCGTCGTCGAGCCGTCGCACCACTTCGTTGCCGGCGAACCCGATGCGCGACCGCGCACGCGACCGGCGTCGCACCGACGACTCCCGATCGCGACCCGCGTCGCTGCGAGCAGGCCCTATTCGGCGAAGGGCCGCCGGCAGTCACGCATCGGCTGCGCTCGGCGAGCATCGAACCGTTTCTCGCCTCTCAGCTTCCTTCGCGCAACCGCAACTGCATGCGCTCGATGGCCATGCCGACCTCGGCGGCGGCGAGAACGCTGGCCGATTCCACGAAG
>CALJUJ010000326.1 GCA_937975525.1 uncultured bacterium | reverse complement strand
CCACCTCGGCGTCGAGCTTGCTGCGGATGGGGGGGTCGCACGGGCGCACGGGCTCGCGGGTGAAGCGCGCGCGGATGCCGGGGTAGTCCCCCCCGGAGGCGCCGCGCTCCGTCGCCAGGCGGAAGGCACGGTCGATCAGGAAGTCGCAGGTGCGCCAGTCGGCGTCGATCATGTGCAGGCCGTGCTTCTCGACGAGCTCGGCGCGGAGCGCGCGCAGGCCCTTGCGCGTCGTCTCGGCGATTTCCGCTTCCTTCAGCCCGATGCGGTCGTTGATCACCGCGAAGGCGTGCAGCAAGCTGCCCGCCTGTGACTTGGTCAGCCAGACGAGCTGATCGCCGTTGCCGTCGATCGCGGACAGGTAGCCCTCGATCCCGGCCTCCGGTGGCGCCAGGCGGGGCGGGGCGACTGGCGTGCGCGTGACCTCGACGCCGCGCTGCTCGAGGCGGTAGAGCGAGCGCTTGGCCTCCTTGCGCACGTGCTTGTCGGTGCTGCGCTCGAGCTGCTGCAGCAGGCCGACGGCAGCGTCGCCGCCGCCGTCCACGAGGCGTTCGGCAATGGCCCAGTCGGCGACCGGGTCGCGCCCGGCGAAGGCGCCGAGGGCGTCGGCATCGGCGTCGGCGGCGACGCCCCATTCGGACAGCAGCGTGTTGCCGCGGTCGCTGCGTTGATCGCGATCCGATTTGGCCATTCAGCTCGCCTCGTCCTCCCCAGCAGCGGACGGTAGCAGCGCCAGCTTGCCGTACACGTGGTCCTTCAGCCACTTCGGGTCCCACCATTCCACCGGATCGACGTGGATCCCGTGGACCATGATCGAGAAGTGCAGGTGGTCGCCGCCGGCGAGGCCGGTCTCGCCGCTACGCCCGATGTCCTGGCCACGCTCGACGCGGTCGCCGACGCGCACCGCGATGCTGCTGAGGTGGCCGTACAGCGAGAAGATTCCCAGCCCGTGGTCGAGGATCACCGTGTCGCCGTAGATGCCCAGGCGGTCGGCGTACACGACCTTGCCGTTCTGCGTCGCCTCGTCCGGCGCATGCTTCACCGACGCCAGGTCGAAGCCGAGGTGGACCTGCCGGTCGACGATCTCGCCTTCGTATTCGTAGGCGCGCCGGTCGCCGAAGTTGGAGACGCTCGCGGTCCGAGCCTGGCGGGCGAAAGCGCCGTCCCAGTCGGCCCGCAGAGCGGTTTCCGCGGTGATTTCGCGGATCTTCGCCTCGTTCTTCTGGCGCAGTTCGCGGTTGATGGTCAGGTAGCCGGCGAGCAGATCGTCGGTGGCGGGTAGGCGGTTGTCCTCGATGATCTCGGGCACCTTGCGCTGCAGAAAGCCGTCACTGATGCCCAGCGTTCGCTCGCGGAACTCGCGCGCGCGAATGCGCGTCGGAACGCGCACGCGGCGCTCGTTGCCGGCGGCGTCGCGCGCGGTCAAGACGACACGGGCGTCGGTGTCGAGGTCCTGCGGCACGGCGAAGAAGGCCAGGGCGCCGTTTTCGTCGGCGAAGGTGCCGGCGTGGGCGGGGAAGGTGTACGGCCCTACGGACACGCTGCTCTCGACGGTGTCGCTGGACTGCTTGAACACGACGAGGCCGGCGCCGCCGACGCGCAGCGAGTGCTCGGTGCTGAGCAACTCGATCCGCGGGGCGGTGAGGTCGATCTCGATCGGCACGGACAGCTGCGGCTCCGCTGCCCGTGGCGTGAAGTGCCAGGCGTAGCTGTCGACCACGACCTCGAGCGCCGCCTTGCCTTCGGGCACGCCGAGGCCGGCGAAATCGGGCTCGATCTCGACGCGTGTCTCGCGCAGTCGGCTGCCGCGCCACGACGTGGCTTCGAAGGTCTGGTTGTGGAGGACGACGGCGTCGCTGCCGGCGGCCTCGGGGCGTACGCGGACCTCTACGGTGCGCAGGCCGGGTCCACCGGCGCTCAGGGCGAAGGCGAGGCGGGCGCCGCGGCCGATCTTGTCGACCTCGGAGAGTAGCTCGGCGCGCGGCGGCTGTGCTTCGAACTGCAGCCACCACACGACGCCGCAGGCGCCGACGAACAGTAGGACGAGAAGGGCGATCAAGGTGCGAAAGAGCGACATCGGTCTCCTGGAAGTGCGTGCGCGCAGTATAGGCATCCAGGCGACGAAGTCGAAGCGGCCCGGCGCCGGCGCCGTGCTCGCCAAGCCGACGGCGACGGGGTAGCTTCGGCGCATGCCGGAAGAGCGCAACTACGCGTTGGCGTCGATCTTCGGCGCCGGTATCGAGAACATGCTCCACCACACGCCGCACGCCTTGCGGCTGAGGATGCAGGTGGAGAAGACCGGGCCGGGATTCGCCGTCGTGCACCTGCCGTTCGCGGCCGAGCTCGTCGGCGACCCGGGGCGCGGGGTCGTGTTCGGCGGGGTCATCACCACGCTGCTCGACCAAACCGCGGGGCTCGCGGTCGCCTGTGCCATGAAGGAGCTGCGGCCGATCGCGACCGTCGATCTGCGCGTCGACTACTTGCGGGCGGCCGAGCCGGGCAAGGACCTGTACGCGCACGTCGAATGCACGAAGCTGACGCGAGCCGTAGCCTTCGTGCGCGGCAGCGCCTGGGAGGGCTCCGAGGAAGATCCGTTCGCGACGTGCCTGGGGACGTTCATGATCGGCGCCAATCCCGTCGTCCGTACGGGGCTGAAGAAGCTCGCCGAGGCGGAGGCCGAGGCGGAGCGCGATCGCGCCCGCGAGGTGGAGTCGTGAAGGAGCTTCTCGACGCGATTCCCTACGCGCGCTTTCTCGGCGTCGAGCTCGAGCGTGGCGAGGCCGGCCTCGAGCTGCGGCTGCCGTTTCGCGACGACATCATCGGCAACGCCAACCTGCCGGCGATTCACGGCGGCGTCCTCGGCGCGTTCCTCGAGCTGACGGCCCTGCTGCGCCTGATCGACGAGAGCGGCAACGCCAAGGTGCCGAAGCCGATCAATTTCGGCGTCGACTACCTGCGCTCGGCCGGACCGAAGGACTGTCGCGCCCGCGCGGAGATCTTCAAGCTCGGACGTCGCATCGCCAACGTGCGCGTGGTCGTCTGGCAGGACGACGCGACCCGTCCGGTCGCGGCAGGCTATGGCAAGTTCCTGCTATGAGCCGTGCCGGCCGGCTTGCGTCGGATCAAGCGTAGGCCTGCGACGCGGCGGCCAGTGCAGCCCCGGGCGCCAGCGCGAGGCCGGCGCTCGGCAGCACGTGTTCCAGCGCTTCCAGTAGGGTCAACACGCTCGCCGGCCGGCTGTTCTCGCCCATCAGGCCGATGCGCCAGGTCTTGCCC
>CALJUJ010000325.1 GCA_937975525.1 uncultured bacterium | reverse complement strand
AGAAGGCCGGTAGCCGTGGAGTACCTTGAAATTCTCGGGCGCGATCCAGCCGGCGCCGTGAAATGTGTCGTTGCAAGCCACTGGCACGATGATCATGTTCGAGGTTTGGGTGCGCTCTTTGATTCCTGCCGATCAGCGGAGTTCGTGTGCTCTGTCGCGCTGCAACCCCGCGAGTTCATCACTCTCGTAGAGGCTTACGGGCGAAGGGCGATGATGGAAAGCTCTGGGGTGTCTGAGTTTTCAAGGATTCTGCAGACGCTTGCGGAACGGAAGGTGCCCCCGCGCTGGGCGATATCCGGGCGGCCAGTGCATGAGGCGATTACGGCAATCGGGGGTACAAGGTTGCTCCCCTTGTCGCCGTCAGACAGGGCCGTTGAACTGGCTTTTGCTGAACTAGGAAGTCTGATTCCAACACCCGGGGATCCCAAGCGGAGGCTTCCCGCTCGACGCCCGAATCATGCTGCCGTGGCGCTTTGGGTCGAAGCCGGAGCCGAACGGATACTTCTCGGAGCCGATCTGGAAGAAGAGGGAAATCAGCACACCGGTTGGTCGGCCGTGCTGCAGATGGTCAAGCCAGGGATCAGCGGCGCAATGGTGTCAAAGGTTGCACACCACGGATCGGAGAATGGCGACCATGAGAGGATCTGGAGCGATCTTCTGGCGCCCCAGCCGTTTGCGATATTGAGCCCGTTCCAGCGTGGAGGGGTGTCTCTGCCGACGATTGGCGACTTGGAGCGAATCAGCGGGCGAACCGAAAACGGATACATCACCGCACATCCACAGCGGCCACGTCCGGGTAATCGCTCCAAGGTGGTCGAGCGTTGTATTCGTGAAACGACGAAAAGCATTCGTCAAGCCGAAAATCGGCCAGGGCATGTTCGTTTGCGGAAGAAGCTGGATGCCGGCTCCGAATGGAATGTGGAGCTGTTCGGGCCTGCAACTCACATTCGGGCCATAGCCGCGAGCGGAGGGTCCGCCTAGGCAGTGGTATTCGGAAGAGAAGTTCGCAGGGTAGTTGCGGACTAGCGCACGGGCGTGCCGCACAACGGCACTTCAGCTCCCTGCGGTTCGTTGGCCGTCCGAAGTTGCACGATAGTACGTCGCGCGCGATACACCGAGCGTTCGGCAGATATCGGCGATGGTCGCATCCTTGTTCGCGGCTAGCGCTCTCGCCATCCGCAGCTTGTCGCCGGTGAGGGCCTTCGGGCGCCCGCCCTTTCGCGCGCGCGGGCAGCCGCGAGGCCGGCCTGTGTCCGTTCGCGGATGAGGTCGCGCTCGAACTCAGCCCCAGCAGGAAGAGGGCTAGGGGCAGCATCATTGCGGATGCAAGCGAGGGCTGAGGAACCCGCCCTAGGTAGGCGAGAATGGCAACGACAGCGCCACCGTTCACCAACTGCAGTGCTTTGAACGCCTCAATGCTGACAGCGATCATTGACCGGTATGTCTCAGATACATGGTCGTTCATACGATCTGCCCCCTCCTCTACGAGTTGCCGGGAGAACCGACGCCAAGAGTCTAGGGAGTACACATCTTGCCGAAGTACGCAGTAACGGCCCCGTAGTCCGCGAAGTTCACGAAACCATTGCAGTTGGCGTCTCCGACGCCCGTGAGCGGATACGGGGGCCTGCCGAAGTTCTCTGCTACCGACCCATAGTCTGCAAAGTTCACGAACCCGTTTCGGCTTGCGTCGCCGGGGCAGGTGCATGCGATCGTTGGGGTAGGTGATGGTGTCCTGGTCTGCGTTGCCTCCGGGGGCGGCGTACGGGTTTCTGTATCCGTCTGGGTTGCCGTCGACGTCGGAATGGGCGTTGGGGTTCGAGTCAGAATCGGAGTGGATGTAACGCATCTACCTTGTTCTGCGTTGCAGGAAGCGTTCTCGACCGTATCGCACACTCCACAGTTTCCACCGGCCAGAGACGGGCCACATGCGAAGCTGCCGCATTGGCAGCATACTTCAACAGGGCTCACAGCCGGCGTAGAGGTGGGTGTTACTTGGGCGTTCGGTTGGACTTCGATGAAGCCATCGATGCCGATGGGATTCGAAATCGGACTTCCGAGAAGGTCTGCTACCACCAAGGCGTTGATGTTCAGTGGATAGAGTCCCGGAGCCGCCTCGGGCCGAACAGAGATTTCACAGCTGAAGAGAACCGACCCATCCGGAATCGCCCGAACGGGAAATGTCGGAAAAACCGCACCGAACAGATTGTTGCAACTAGGGCCCACGCAGTCCGGCGGTCGGAATAGGAACGCACCAGCGACATCCAAGAGCGCGGGATTAGCGACACAACTAGGAGCCCCGGTGTATAGTCCAACAATCGGGGTATTCAGTGGGTCGAAAGTTAGGTCGATGTTTACGGCGCTTGCTGAGAATCCGCCGACATCGATAGACACTGGCAAAGAAACGGACGAACCTGCAACTGGGCTAATAGGTCCAAGCCGAACGCGCGGGGGCATCGGGGTCGGGGGTGGAACAGGTGTGGCCGTAGAAGTCGGGGCCACCGATGGCAAAG
Source organism: uncultured bacterium (assembly GCA_937975525.1). Classification (GTDB taxonomy): domain Bacteria; phylum Desulfobacterota; class Binatia; order HRBIN30; family HRBIN30; genus CALJUJ01. The sequence continues at coordinate 1,560 of CALJUJ010000325.1, read as the reverse complement.
GGGCGACGAGATCAAACGGCAGAAGGGCGACGAATGCATCCCAGGGACTTGAGAACGCGCGTCTGGGCATTCCCCACGAGGAGCTGCTGGTGCCGGCAGCGAGTAGGCTGTCGCCGTCCGTCGAGAGCGCCAATGCGTGAATGGTATCGCTCCCGGTACCCCCGACAAAGGCGGTCGCTTCAAGCAATCCGTTGTCGCGGAGGTGCGCAACGTATCCGTCGAACGCTCCCAAGAAAGCAGTTGAGGGGGTACCCCACGCGGCGCCACTCCGCCCCGCGATGAGGATGCGGCCGTCCTTCGCGATCACGCTCGAAGCGTTGTCCGCGGCGTCGCCGCCGACGAATGTGTGCCACTGAAGCGCACCACCCGACGAGAGCGTCGCGACAAAGGCATCGTAACTGGAACTGTGCATTCGGATCGGAGTGCCCCAACTCCCGGTACTGCTACCCGCAACTACGATCAAGTCTGTGTCCGTGAAGGCGACTGAAGAACCGAAATCCAGCGAGTCTCCGCCCAAGAACGTGTTCCATGCCAACGATCCATCTGGAGCGAGCTTGGCAACAAAGGCATCGTCTGCATTGGTAAATGATCGAAGCGGATCTCCCCATGAGGCGTCGCTGCTACCTGCGAGACCGATATTGCCCTGGGAGTCGATCGCGCACGACGTCCATTCATCGGTACCCGGTCCACCGAGAAATGTGTTCCAAGAGAGCACTCCATCTGAACTTAGCTTCACAGCGAAGCTGTCACGATCGGAACCGAATAGCCGTACAGGGGAAAGCCACGACGCATCACTAACGCCAACGACGACCATGCCGCCGTCGGGCGTCGCACAAATTCTTGCCGATCCATCAATGCCCGCCCCACCAAGGAACGTTAGCCACACCACCTCCCCACTCGGCGCGAGCTTGACCACGAAACCATCGGACTGGCTCGAATGCGCACGGACTGGTTCGCCCCAAGTTGCAGTGCTGTTGCCCGCTACAATCAGATTCCCTGAGGTGTCGATTGCGATATCCTGACAGCTGTCGAAGCCATCGCCGCCGAGGAAGGTTGACCAAACGAGATCGCCGTTGCTCGCAAGCTTTGCGATCCAACAGTCGGACGCCGAGTCCGTGAACATTCGTGTCGGATCTCCCCAGTCGGCGATGCTGTAGCCAGCGACGTCGATGTTGCCGAACGCGTCGCCCACGACTCACAAGGAGACGTGATTGTTGGCTGTTCCGCCCAGAAAGGAGTTCCACCCGAAGCCGACAGGCCCGGCCTCAGCTAGGCCGAATTGGCCTCGAATCCTCGGGGCGGCGAAGCACTCAGCTCCCGGCACAACGGTCTGAATCAGAATGAGAAACGCCGTCATCAGGAGTACTGTGCGCGAGGCAGTTGCCATCGGAGGGATAGTAGTTTGCGTCAACACAACTTTCCAAACCCAACAGGGCACGATTCGAGCTGCAACCTTCGCGGCGCCGCTTGGAAGAGCCTCGGTTCGAACGCGGCGTTGGCGATGCCGTGCTCGACGAATCCGAGGCGTTCCGCCTTTCGGGTGACAGCTTCGACCGCGGC
>CALJUJ010000324.1 GCA_937975525.1 uncultured bacterium | reverse complement strand
ACTGGCTGTTGTACTCGCAGTTCACCCCGAGCGCGGCCGGAGCGCGCGGCCTGGCTACCGGACACATCTTCACGCGCGAGGGCGACTTGATCGCCTCCGTCGTGCAAGAAGGCCTCATTCGGCCGCTCGTCTGAGCGCTCGCTCGAATGCCCCGTGCACGTAAGGAGGCCGGGCCGCCATGACTCTCCACGACATGGCCACTCCGGCTTTGGTCGTCGATGCTGCCGGCCTGCGCCACAACCTCGACACCATGAGCGCCGCCCTACCCGGTTCGCGCCTGCGTCCTCACGTGAAGGCGCATAAGTGCACCGCGCTCGCCCGCTTGCAGGCGGGAAACGGCCATCCCTCCTTCTGCTGCGCCACGATCCGCGAGGTCGAAGGCATGGCACAGGCCAGGCTCGGCGACGATCTACTTCTCGCCAATGAGGTGCTCGATGCGACGCGACTCGGTCGCCTCGACGCGCGCGTCACGGTGGCGGTGGATTCCGCGGAGACGATCGGCGCCGCCGCTCGTGGCGGCGTGCGCGAAGTCTTGATCGACGTCAACGTCGGTCTGCCCCGCTGCGGCTGCCCGCCCGAAGCCGCGGGCCGACTCGCCGAGATGGCTCGCGCCGAGGGGCTACGGGTGCGGGGCGTGATGGGCTACGAAGGCCACGTCGTCGGGGTGGCGGACCGTGCCCGGCGGGCGCGTGGTTGTGAGCGGAGCATGCAGCTGCTCGTGGCCGCCCATGCCGAGGTGGGCGGCGACGTCATCTCCGCCGGCGGCACCGGAACCTACGACTGCAACCCCTGGGCGAGCGAGATCCAAGCGGGATCGTACGCCCTGATGGATACCAGCTACGCGCAGCTCGACCTGCCCTTTCGCAGCGCCCTGTTCATCCAGGCATCCGTGATCTCGGTCGCCGCGGGATACGCCGTGGCCGACGCCGGCCTCAAGGCTCTCGGCATGGACCACGGCAATCCCGCGATGGACGTCGGCGAAGTACTCTTTTGCTCCGACGAGCACACCACATTCACCCCGACCGAAGCGGTGCGTGTCGGCGACCGGGTTCGACTCTGGCCCGCCCACGTCGACCCGACCGTGGCCTACCACGATCGCCTGCACGTCGCCGACGACGACCAGATCATCGACGTCTGGTCCATCGATCTTCGCGGTTGGTGATGCTTCAGCGGCCGATGCCGATTCGGCTCGCGGCCATCCGTCCCAACCCGTAGGTCGTTACCGCAAGGACGCATCCGAGCAGGAACGACACTCCGATTCCGGCGATGTCGCCGGCACTCGCTCCGCCCGGCAGCGACGTGGCCAGCGCGATCACGTCGTCGCTGCGCCAGCGGTCGAGCTCGAGCTCTGGGAGCAGAGCCTGCAGCGAGCGGGTCACCACGATGGAGCCGATCTCGTAGAAATCTCCGCCGAGCGAGATCAACGGCGCGTACGCGAGCGGAACGGCTGCGCCGAGCGTGAACGCAGCACCTACGGGTCGTCGCATCTGCGTCACCCAGCGCAGCATGGCGACGCCGGGAAAGACGGTGAGGACGAACGGAGCGAAGACCGTCGCCAGGTAGACGCGATCGTCGCCGCCGGGGTCGAAGCCGGTGAGCTGGCCGGCGTAGTCGGAGCCGACGTGGACGAAGGGGAACCAGGCCTGCAGCCAGCGCGCGCCGTAGATCGCATCGATCTCGAGGCGGTCGACACGGCCCCCGGTCCACAGGCACCCGTACGCGTGCAGCAGCTCGTGCACCGGCACGTACAGCCACCAGCTGAGGACGAGACCGGCTGCGGCCGCACCGAACACGAAGCCCGGCGAGCCCCCGCGTAGCGCTTCGAGCGCCTCCAGGTAGTCGTCGAGGACCTGCCGCAGGATGCCGAGTCGCATGGGCCAGCTGTAGCGGTTTGCCCCGATCGCGGCCAACGCCGAGTTCCGAGTTGCGGTTGCGGGGCGCGCGTGGCTCTATCGATGGCGATGATGCTCCCTCTCGGGGATGCGCCGAATCCGCGCTCCACCCCGTACGTGACGTACGCGCTCCTCGCCGCCAATGTGGCGGTCTATCTCTTCATCACCCTACCCCTGTCGGCCACGGCGCCGAACCCCCGAGATCCGCTCCTGCAGGCGTACCTCGAAGCGATCGTCGGCAGCGTTCCGAGCGAGGCCTTGGCGCGGCAGATCCTCGCCAGCGTCAACGCCTACGACCTCTTCGTCTTCGAGAGCGGCTTCCGCCCAGCCGACCCCGCAGCCGCGGCACTGCTGCCCTCGC
>CALJUJ010000323.1 GCA_937975525.1 uncultured bacterium | reverse complement strand
TGGGAGTGGGGCGACGACGTGCCGGCGAGCCTCGGCCCGCAGCCGAGCGTGGGCTTGATCACCGACGTCGTTCGTGGCCTCTTCTCGGGCGATCTCGATTGGCAAACCCTCAAGCAACTCGGCGCCGCGCTCGGCAAGCCGCCGCGCCCGTGGCTGCGCTGACGGAGAGAGAGCAATGGCGATTCGAACGATCCGATTCCGGCACGGCAGCGATGTCCGTTGGGGCGTCGTCGAGGGGGAGCACATCCGACCCATCGACGGCGACTTCGCGACCACCGGCGACTTCGTCCGCTACGCCGTGCCTCACCTGCGCGACGGCACCTCGCAGTTCGGCGAAGCGCTCGGCCTCGACACGGTCGCAGCGGAGGCGCCGATCACCGCGAACCAACAGTTCCTCTGCCAGGCCATCAACTATCGCTCCCACATGCACGAATCGGGGATCGATCCGGTCGGCAGCCCTTTCAACGTCTTCTTCCGCAAAGCCTCGTCCTGCCTGGCCCCGGCGAACGCCGACATCGTACGCCCGGCGCACGTCGAATGCCTCGACTACGAGGTGGAGATCGGCCTCGTCTTCGCCCGCGACGTCGAGGGCCCCGCGGCGGTGACGCCGGACAACCTGCACGAGTTCGTCGCCGGACTGGTGGTCGTCGACGACGTCAGCGCTCGCGACGTGCAGCTCCCGGAGATGCAGTTCTACAAGGGCAAGAGCTACCGCACCTTCGGCCCCGTCGGGCCCTACCTGACCCTCGTGGACGCGGCCGAGCTCGCGCGCTTCGACGAGCTGGTCCTGCGCTTGTGGGTCAACGACGAGCTGCGCCAGAGCTCGCCCGCCGCCGACATGGTGCACAAACCGGTCGCGACGCTGAACGAGCTGTTCGCGCTACAGGACGTGCGCGCGGGCGACCTGCTCGCGACCGGGACGCCCGGCGGCTGTGCGCTGCAATCGCCCGGCTGGCTGGTCTCGACGGTGGCCGGCCTCTTGTCGCCGCGCCGCCGCCAGGAGCTGCTGCGCTACGCCGCCGGCAACAACGCCCGGTTCTTGCGATCGGGCGACCGGGTCGAGGCGACGGTCGGCACCGACGACGGTGTCATCGATCTCGGCACGCAACACAATCTCGTGGTCGACGCGGCGGCTTGAGGAGCGCGACATGGCACGTCTGTACATCGGCTTCTGCGCCGTGCTGATCGGCCTGCGGTCGCTCACCAACTTCGCCAAGCTGTTCCAGGGAGACGACGCGTTGATGGTGTTCGGCGGGCAGATCCTTCGCGGCGGGTCGGTCGTCGTGCCCGCGATCATCGTCGGCGCGTTCATGCTGGCGACGGCGGTCGCGATGCTGGCTCGCGCGCGGCCGGCGCTGCCGATGCTGACCGCGTACGCCGCGTACGTCGCTTTCAACATGCTCCTCTGGTCGGCGCTGCACGGCGACGAGTTCGTCCGCGTCGGCGGCATGCTGTCCAGCGCGATCGACCCCGACCGCCTGTGGTGGGCCGGCGTCGGCGGGATGATCGCCTATGCGACCGTCGCCCTGGCGACGACGGCCCTGCCCGCCTGGTTGCTCTATCGGGAGCGCCCGAGCTGACCCCGGCTTCCGCCGGCGCCGGCATGTGCTATCCCTGAACACGGTCCGGGGTGCTCCTAGGTCGCTCCGGGGAAAGGAGCTCCCGTGCCCGAGTCACCCTCGCGCCCCATCGATCTCTCGCAGATTCCGCCGGCGTCGCCGCGTGCCATCGCCGGTCTCGTCGCCGTCGCCCTCGTTGCTGCGGCTCTCTGGTCCGTCTTCTACACGATTCCCGCCGAGTCGGAGGGCGTCGTTCTCCGCTTCGGTCGCTTTCATTCCACCGTGCCCTCCGGGCTGCACTTCAAGCTGCCGTTCGGCATCGACGAGGTCGTGATCCTGCCGGTCAAGCGCCAGCTCAAACAGGAGTTCGGCTTCGGCACCACCGGCGGGACGAACCGCTGGCAGTCGAGCCCGCGCAGCGAATGGAACGACGAGCGCTCGATGGTGACCGGCGACCTGAACGCAGCTCTGGTCGAATGGGTGATCCAGTACCGGATCGAACGCCCTGAGAACTACCTGTTCAACGTGCGTAACCCCAACGCGACGTTGCGCGACGCTTCGGAGAGCGTGATGCGCGAGGTCGTCGGCGACCGCACCGTCGACGAGGTGATCACGAT
>CALJUJ010000322.1 GCA_937975525.1 uncultured bacterium | reverse complement strand
ACGCGGACTTCCGCAAGTTCGCCGAGTTCTACGACGGCGTCACACCACGCCACCCACACCGCCGCGGCGTCGTCGCACCGGCGCCCGACCGAGTCGATCGCCCGCAGGATGCCCCCTCGTTCCGCGAGGTGGGCTGACCCGTCTCCGCAGGCCCCTCAGTCCAATAGCTGCGCGCAACGCAGCACCTTGATCAGCAAGCTCGACCTGCCGATATCGGCGAGATCGGCTGGGGCAAAGACCTTCCGCTCCGACACAGCAGAGCGCGTCGCGCGCTCGCGCAGCCGCTCCGCCGCCTCGCAGCGCGACCAGACCCGCACGCAAAAATCGCGCTTCACGATCGCGTGGCGCACCGATTCCCGTTCCACGTCGTCGGTGCCGGCGACGTCGTCGGTCCGCGTCAACGGCAGCCACAGGTGATCGAGGTGGGGGAAGACCCCGCGCTCGAGCAGCACGGCGCCACGCCGATCGTGAACGACGAGCATGTCGAGATCCACGGCCTCGCGCGCCGGCCGGGCGCGAGGCACGGGATAGGCGTCGACCACGTCGGCGGCGTGCGCCTGACATTCGCCGACGAGCGGACAACCACCGCAGCTTGGCGCACGCGGCGTGCAGACTCGCTGGCCCAGCTCCATCAGCGCCTGGTTCCAGTCGCCGGGGCGCTCCGGGTCGAGCAACGCTTCCGCGACTGCTGCGTGCGGCTGACCGCGGCCATCCGGCGGCGGCAAGCGGGCCAGCCGCGACAGAACCCGCACGACGTTGCCGTCGACGGCGGCATGGACCTGGCCGAAAGCGATCGACAGCACCGCGGCCGACGTGTAGGCGCCAACGCCGGGCAGGGCGAGCGCCGCACTTCGATCCCTGGGGAACCGCGTTTCGCCTACCGCCGTGAGGCTGCGTGCGGCAGCGTGTAGATTGCGGGCGCGCCGGTAGTAGCCGAGCCCCGACCACGCAGACAGAACCTCGTCCTCGGATGCCGCGGCGAGCGCCGCGATCGCCGGGAAGCGTGTGACGAAGCGCTCGTAGGCAGGCGCCACCACCGCGATGCGGGTTTGCTGCAACATCACCTCCGACACCCAGATGCGATAGGAATCGCGCGTGCGGCGCCACGGCCAGGCTCGGCGCCGCGACTCGTACCAGGCGAGCAACGCTCGCCGAGTGCGGCGCACATTCACGGGACGGCTATGAGGGGAAACGGTCACTCGAGGCGTCTTGGCGGGCGGGCACCCACGCGTCAAGCCGTCGACTCGGGCCACGCCTCGGCCTATGAGACCGGAGTAGAGCTCGTCATGTCGCACCGTTTCGCCATCGCAGCCGCCCTCGTCGCCAGCCTCACCGGCGCATTCGACGCGTGGGCCCAACCGCACCCGCGTATCGTCAACGGCGCGCCGACGGGCGACTTCCCGGAAGTCGGCATCGTTCTCCAACACGCTTCACGAACCGACGACACCATCGTCTCCCTGTGCTCGGGCACCCTGGTCGGTTGCCGCACGCTGCTGACCGCCGCCCACTGCGTCTGCGCATTCTCGAGCGACGACGCCGCGAGCTGCCTCGCGCAGGGGATGGTCCACCCGGACGAGCTGACCGTCTTCCTCGCCAACGCCGGGCGCATCGCCGTCGACGGAATCCAAATTCACCCGGAGTACGACTTCACGCGTCGCGGCGACTTCGCCGTCTTGCGCCTCGCCGAGTCGGTCGCGACGATCGAGCCCGCGATCCTCGACGTAGCGGGTCGCGTCGCCATCGGCACCGCTGCGACGATCGTCGGCTACGGCAACACCGGTGGCCCACCGGCGGACCAGAACGACTTCGGCATCAAGCGCGTCGGCTCCGTGCGCACCGGCGCGTGCAGCACCACCGTCAGCGCCGACAACCACATTTGCTGGGACTTCGTCGACGTCGATTCCAACACCTGCGGCGGCGACTCCGGCGGACCGTTGTTCGTCGAGCGCCTCGGGAGCCCGCGGCTCGCGGGAGTCACCTCGGGGGGCAACAACTCCTCCTGCCTGGCACCCGACAACGGCTTCGACGCCGACGTCTTCGTTCACCTCGATTGGCTGCTGCCGGCGATCGCAGCGAGCGAAGGTGCCATCCCCTGCCCCGAGGGCCCCGTGCTCGGCGACGCCGAGCTCGTCGCGAGCACCGTGGAAGGAACCCTGGAGCGCTCCGACGCCGAAGCTGTCATACCGGTACCGGTACCGCCGGACGCCGCCGCGCTCCTCGTCACCCTCAATGGGGCTCTCTACTCGAACGGCCGCTTCAGCACGCCGAACGAGTTCAGCCTGAGCCTGCGCCCACCCGGGGCCGCGCAGGCGGCCTGCATCGACGCATCGCTCGGTCCGTTCGACGTCTGCCGCATCGACGCACCCGTCGCCGGAACCTGGCAGGCACGGATCGGCCGACTGCGCGGTTTCGGCGCCTTCCAGCTGTCGACGACCACGCACCTGGCCGCGGCCCGCCCGTGCCCGGGCGACTGCGACGGCGACGGCGAGGTCGGCGTCGACGAGCTGCTGCGCACCGTCATGCTGCTCTTCGACAGTCGCCTGATCGCCTCCTGCGCTGCGGCGGACGCCGACGCAAGCCTAGGAGTCAGTGCCGGCGAGTTGCTGCTCGCGTTGCGGAGCGCGCTCGACGGTTGCGCGCCGTGAGGCACGGCGCGTTGTGTCCGACTCGGGGGCTTCCTACACTCCGCGACGATGAGCATCGCAGCCGACGCTTTTCGGATCGAGATGATCGGCCACGCCTCGATGCGCATCCGCCATCGGGGCACGTGTCTCGTCGTCGACCCCTGGTGGATCGACCCACTCGCGCCGCACAGTGCCGCACACTATCCACCGCTGGTCCACGACATCGGCGCGCTCGCGGCGGAGACCGATGCGATCTACGTCTCACACGTGCACGCCGATCACTTTCACCCGCCGACGCTGCGCCACTTCGCTCCGGAAGTTCCGGTGTACATCGCCGAGCACCGGAACAAGCGCTTTCGCGACGCCGTCGTCGCGCTCGGCCTGCGTGTCGTCGAGTGTCCGTTTCGCGAGCCGGTCGCCGTCGGCGCCTCGGCCATCGAGCTGACCATGCTCGAGCACGACTACGACGAGAACGCCGCCTTCGATTCGAGCGTCGTCGTCGCGACGCCGGAGTTCACGGTCTTCGACAACAACGACTGCGTGTTGGCGCCGGAGAAGTACGACTGGGTTCGTAGCCGCTGGGCGATCGACTACGCGTTCCTCGGCTACTCGCCGGCCTCGCACTATCCGATCTGCTTCGAGATGGAGGCGAGTGAGAAGCACGCCCTGCTGTCGGCCGCCGCCGAGCGGCGCTACGGCGACTTCGTACGAGCGGCGCGGCGGTTGCAGCCCGGCCTCGCCGTCCCGTTCGCCAGCGGCGCGCGCTTCCTCGAGGAGGGGGAGCGTTGGAAGAACGCCGCCTTCAACTCCGCCGCCGAAGCCGTTCGGCGCCTCGGCCCGCACGGAATCGCCGGCACCGTGCTCGCTCCCGGCGACCGGATCGACGCCACCGGTTCGGTCGTGCGACACGGCGGAGCTCCGCCCGACGACGCGCCGGCGACGATCGAGCAGTACGCCCGTGCCCATGCCGACGACATCGCCGCCTTGTATCCGAGCGATCCGCAGCCCAGCGGAGACGTCACCGCCCGGCTCCGCTCCTACCTGCTCGAGCGCTGGCGCCACGCAGAAGCGTCGCTCACCGAGCTGCGGCGTTGTGTGATCGGTTTCGACGTCGACGGCGAGGTATTCCACGTCGACTTCTCCCGCCCGCGGGCCAGCGCGTTCGCCCCCGGCATCCCGCCCGACTACGACATGCTGTTCCGCTACTCCGCGGCGGCGCTGCAACGAAAGCTCGACGGCGAGGTCGATTGGGACGAGCTGCACTTCTCGCGCGGCGTCGCCGTTCATCAACGCCGCTACGCCAAGGATTACGTGAAGCTCCTGCGGAGCGAGCTGCTCGACCTCGGCACGACGGCATAGGAGTTCGCCAGCATGCACCAACACCATCGCATCGGCCTGGCTCTCGGCAGCGGCGCCGCCCGCGGCTGGGCGCACATCGGCGTGATCCGGACCCTCGAAGAGGCGGGCATTCGCCCCGACATCGTCGCCGGCGCTTCGATCGGGGCAGCCGTCGGCGCCGCCTACGTCGCCGAAAAGCTCGACACCTACGAGACGTTCGCGCGCGGCCTCGATCGCCGCCAGGTGTGGGGCTACTTCGACCTCTCGTTCCGCGGCGGTCTGATCAAAGGACGCAAGGTCTTCGACTTCGCCCACGCGGACATCCCGGACCTGGCGATCGAAGATCTGCCGCGGCCGTTCACCGCCATCGCCACCGACATCGCACTGGGGCACGAGGTCTGGCTGCGGCGCGGGCGACTGCTCGACTGCTTGCGGGCCTCGACCGCGATCCCCGGCATCGTCACGCCGGTCAAGA
>CALJUJ010000321.1 GCA_937975525.1 uncultured bacterium | reverse complement strand
CCCAGCGCTGCCGCAGCGCCGTGCCGAGCTGCCCGCCCGCGCCGGTGAGTAGAACCTTCATGGTTTGTAGACCGGCAGGACGCCGCCCAGATCCTTCGCGCGGCGACCGTCGCGGTCCTTCGCGGACAGCAGCGGATCGCGCACCGGCCAGTCGATGCCGATGTCGGGATCGTTCCAAAGCAAGCGAATCTCGTGCGCCGGGTCGTAGATGTCGGAGCACTTGTACTCCACCTGTGCGATTTCACTGACGACGCAGAAGCCGTGGGCGAAGCCGACCGGGACGAACAGCTGCCGGAAGTTGTCGGCCGACAACGTCACGCCGACCCACTGCAGATAGGTCGGCGAACCGCGGCGGATGTCGACGGCCACATCGAAAATCTCCCCCTCGATGACCCGCAACAGCTTGGCTTGCGGGTGGCGCGACTGCGCATGCAGGCCGCGCAGGGTGCCTCGCGTCGAACGGGAATGATTGTCCTGGACGAACGTGACGTCGATGCCGCCCTCGCGGTAGCGTTCCGCGTGGTAGGTTTCGACGAAGAAGCCGCGGTCGTCACGGAAGACGCGCGGCTCGACGACGACGACACCGTCGAGCGCCGTGGGCGAAAACTCCATCAGCTTCGTTGCTCCAGCATGCGCAAGAGGTAGTCCCCGTAGCCGCTCTTGCGCATCGGCTCGGCCAGCCGGCGCACGTCGTCCGCCGAGATGTAGCCCATGCGCATCGCGATCTCCTCGATGCAGGCCACCTTGAGGCCCTGTCGTTCCTCGATCGCGTGAATGAAGTTCGACGCCTGCAGCAGGGCCTCGTGCGTGCCGGTGTCGAGCCAGGCGACACCGCGGCCGATGCGCTCGACGTGCAGATCGCCCCACTCGAGATAGACCCGGTTGACGTCGGTGATCTCGAGCTCGCCCCGCGGTGAGGTCTGCAAGCTCGCCGCGACGTCGACGACCCTGTCGTCGTAAAAGTACAGTCCGGTCACCGCGTACGGCGACTTCGGCTCGCGCGGCTTCTCTTCGAGCGACACGGCGCGTCCTTGCGCATCGAAGGCCACCACCCCGTAGCGCTCGGGATCCCGCACCCAGTAGCCGAACACCGTCGCGCCCTTGGTGCGCTCCGCCGCGCTCTGGATCATCGCCGGGAACCCGTGCCCGTAGAAGATGTTGTCGCCCAGGGCGAGCGCGACGGACGACCCATCGATGAACTCGCGGCCGATCAGGAACGCCTGCGCGATCCCGTCTGGCCGCTCCTGGACGGCGTAGGAGATCTGCAGCCCGACCTCGCTGCCGTCGCCCAGCAGGCGGCGAAAGCCTTCCTGCTCGTGCGGCGTGGTGATCACCAGGATCTCGCGGATCCCGGCGAGCATCAGCGACGACAACGGGTAGTAGATCATCGGCTTGTCGTGGATCGGCACCAGCTGCTTGCTGACCGCGCGCGTCAGCGGGTTCAGCCGGGTCCCCGAGCCGCCGGCGAGAATGATTCCCTTGCTCATCGGTTCGCCCCCGTCGCCAGACCGAGCCTCTCGCCGGCGTACTTGCCCGACTGCACCGCCGCGCACCAATCGCCGTGCTCCAGATACCAGCGCACCGTGTCGCGGATCCCCTCCTCGAAGCGATGGCGCGGCCGCCAGTCGAGCTCTGCGGCGATCTTCGAGGCATCGATCGCGTAGCGCCGATCGTGGCCCGGGCGGTCGCGCACGAACGTCTTGAGCTCGGCGTACGATCGTTTGCCGCGCGCCGCCGGGGCGCGATTGCTCTCCGCCGGGGCGTGCTCCTCGAGCGCGGCGCAAATCGCATCGACGGTCTCGATGTTCGTTCGCTCCGAGTCGCCGCCGATGTTGTACTTCTCGCCCGGGCGACCGCGCTCGAGCACGCGCAGGATGCCGTCGCAGTGGTCGGTCACGTACAGCCAATCGCGGACGTTCATGCCATCCCCGTAGATCGGCAGATCCTTGCCCGCGAGCGCGTTCTGGATCATCAGCGGGATCAGCTTCTCGGGAAACTGAAAGGGCCCGTAGTTGTTCGAGCAGTTGGTGATCAGGACCGGAAGCCCGTAGGTCGCATGAAACGCCGTCGCCAGGTGATCCGCTCCGGCCTTCGACGCCGCGTACGGCGAGTTCGGTGCGTAGGGTGTCGTTTCCAGGAAGCGCCCGTCGGCTCCGAGCGATCCGTACACCTCATCCGTCGATACCTGCAGGAAGCGGAAGCGGCTGCGCTCGTCGGCGCTCGCCTCGGCGACGAAATGGCGCGCCGCATCGAGCATCTCGACGACACCCATCACGTTGGTGCGCACGAAGACGCTGGGACCGTCGATCGAGCGGTCGACGTGGCTCTCGGCCGCGAAGTTGACGACCCAGTCGGGACGGTGCTCGCGAAACACCGCATCGACGGTGCCGCGTTCGGCGATGTCGCCGTGCACGAACACGAACCGCTCGTCGCCAACGACGTCTTCGAGGCTGTGCAGGCTCCCGGCGTACGTCAGAGCGTCGAGCACCACCACGCGTGCCGACGTCTGCGCCAGCGCCGCGCGCACGAAGTTGGAGCCGATGAAACCGGCGCCACCGGTGACCAGAATCGTCTTCGCGTTCACGTCAGCTCCTCATGGTGCACGCCGGAAGACCCGAATGGTCGGCGCGACGCTGGTGATCCGCAGGCGCAGGAGCCATGGCTCCCGTTCGAAGCGCGCCACCTCTCGATACGGCAGCCCGCCCCCCTCGAGGGCCCGCAGCATCTCGCTGGCGGCGGGAATCTCGGTCAGGAGCGAGCCGTCGCCCTCGCGCCAGTCCTTGGTCCAGAAATGGGTGATCGTCTTGCGGCTGGCCGAGCTCAGAACGATGGCGAGCGGCTGCCGCTCCTCGATCCCGGCGATGCTGCGCTCCTCGAGCGGCACCTCGTGCACGTCGTGGCGCGGCAAGCGCGGCAGGTACACGGGCTTCTGGTAGATCTCGACGGAAGCCTTCGCCGGCAGGTGCTGCTCCATCCACGCCTCGGCCGCGTAGCGTGGGTCGTCGCGCAGGAGAGCAACGAGCTCGACCGCACGCCCAAGGCCGAGAACGGCCAACAACGACACCACCAGCAGAGCCCCGGGAAAGCGATGCCGCAGCGCGGCGACACACACCGCCGCACCGGCGACCGCGAAAATCGGCACCACCGGCAACGTGTAGCGCAGCGTCAGGACATGATGGGTCCGCAACGACAGCAGATAGTAGGCCGCGAACGGAACGATCAGGCACAGAGCCACGTGTGGGCGGCGCAGCGCCAGGTACACGAGGCCCGCCAGAGAGACGACGAACAACGGCGTCCCGAACGTACTCGCGACGACGTCGACGAAGTCGGTCACGTAGGCCCATTCCTTCGGAAAACCTTTGAACAGGGAGAACTCCACGGGTGTGATGCGCGCCGAGATCCCCGGCACCGGGTTGCCCGACAGGTCGCTGAGACGATTGAGGAAGCCGCGCGGGTTGAAGATGGCGTTGCCCGCGACCAGCCAGGTGGCGATCGCGATCGCCGCGCCACCGCGGGTCCCGGGATTCCAAGCCGCCCGCCACAGCCGCGCAAACCGGCCGCGCGCCGGATCGCCGCGTCGGTAGCCGGCGATGACGAGCACGATCGGCAGACCCAGCAAGAAGGCGAAGCCCTGCTCCTTGGTTGCCATCGCCATGCCGGCCGCGAATCCCATCACCCACAGCGGCCGCGGGTGCCGCGCAAACGTGCCGGCAACCGTGCCCCAGAGGGCGAGCGTCAGCCAAAAGAGATAGGCCGCATCCTGGTTCGTCGTGTGCGCGTAGTACACGAGCGGATAGGCGGTGGCCGTGAACCATGCCGCCAGTCGCCCGCTGCGCTGCCCCAGCAGCTCGCGACCGATGGCGTAGGTCGCCGCGACGGTACCGACGACGAACGCCACGTTGACGCCGCGGCCGATCAGGGCCAGCACGTGGACGACGCCCTCCGGATCGCTCAGTCCGTACGGGTACTCCGCCGCCGGCCGCCCCAGGCCACCCGTCAGCCAGACCAGCGCCAGGTACGGGGCGTACGCCAGCAACAGCATCAGCGGATAGCCGAAGGGGTACTTGAACCAGAACCAGCCGGTTTCCCAGCCGAAGAGCTGGCGCCGACCGACGTTCAAGACGGTCAACGGACCCATCGCGTCCGCCGCCCACGAATCGTTGCCGTTGGGCAGACCCCAACCCAAGTGGGCCAGGCACAGCACGAGGCTCACGCCGAGAATGGCGAGCAGCCAGGGATCCAATCGGCGGAGCATGGCGTGACGACACGAGCGCGCAACAGAGCCGGACGGCCGCGGTCCCGATCAGACCTCGAGCGCAGCCGGCGGCAGGCCGACGGGCTCCTTTTCTTCGTCACCCTCGACGTCGACTCCCCCTGCGAGATATGCCGAAGTCACCACGGCGAGCCCATAGCTCGCCAGGCCGAGAAGCATCGTCG
>CALJUJ010000320.1 GCA_937975525.1 uncultured bacterium | reverse complement strand
AGGACGAGCCTCCTGGTTCGCGCTCATCGCCCTTGCGGCAGCCGGATTGCTCCTCGTACACGATGGCGCCGGGCCGCAACGAGCTCGAGCGGCGGCCGGGCCCGCCGGCGCGGTCGCCTGCGTCGACGGCAATACGGTCGATGGTGATTGCTGCTCCGCCGCAGGCGTCCAGGAAGAGAGCCGCTATGGCTTCGTGGCCGTCGGGCCAGGCGTCGTCGACTCACGGGCGACGCAGTGCACGCATCTCGGCTCCAACGTGTGCGAGGACGGCGTCGACAACGATGGCGACGGACGAGTCGACAGTGAGGATCCTGAATGTGCGACGTTCGACGAGCTCCAGCGGCAGGCAGTGCTCGCCAACGATCCTACGGCACGCACGGGGCTGCGCTTCGGTAGCGAAGTCCGGGTGGTTCATCGGCATGCGGACGGAAGCGCTCCCGACCCCAATGAGTTCTTTCTCGCGGGGATCTGCAGCGGTGGCCTCTGTGCGTGCCCCGACACGCTCATCGGCGCGGATCCCAATGACCCGAATTCCCCGCCTCTGTCCCGCCCCGGCTGCGAGGTGTCGGGCCGCACGTGTACGACCGACGTCGATTGCGAGCCTTTGCCGTATCCCGCCGGACAGAGCCACGCGGGCGTCTGCGGCGTCAACGTCCACGTCCGTCGCGATTGCACGATCGAGGGACCTCTGGCGACGACGGGCAACACCCGCTTGGGTCGCGGCTACCGCGATGCCCTGAACCTGCTCGATCTCGGTTCTGGCTTCTACTGCGACGGCTGCGTCGAGCGACTCAGTCGATCCACGCCCGAGCCGAACGTACGGCTCGACGCCGAGGAGCCTTGGGCGGGGCCCGGTCTCTGCCTCCCGTCGGCGACCAAGTCGTGCTTCACCCACAACGACTGCTGTGAAGACGACATGGTCACTTGCTACCCGCCGGCACTCCCGGGAGACCTCTGTCTGGCGCGCCTGAGGCTGGATTTCCTCGACGCCAACGATCCGGAGCACAATCCCAACGTCGTGCTCACCGGCGGGGTCAATGACCCGAACGATCCGAATTCCCCGTGCAACGCCTACGATCGCTGCGTGCGGGCGCAGGCCGCATTGACGCTGCTCCGCGACGACAGCGGCGATGCGGCGAACCTGGGTTCGACGAACCTTCCGGGCCTGGCGCTCACCGATGCGCCCGCGGTGCACACCGAGGATCGCGTCTTCGTGCGTAGCGAGGATACGGTTCGACTCACGTTCCCAGGGGGCGGAACTCACGTCCGCAACATCGATCGGGTCAACATGCGTCGCGAGGCCACTCTCGAGCTCGAAGCGCCGGCGGATGCCACCCTCATCCTGCGCGTTCTCCGCACGTTGCGCGTCGGCGGCGAGAACGTGATCGCCCTGGTTCCCCCGGACCCGAACGATCCGAGCGACGTCGTTTCACCCGACAACATCCTTTGGCTGCTCGACGACCGGCGCGGCTCGATTTTCGTCAGTCGGGACGTCGATTTCGCTGGCACGATTGCGGCGCCGCGGCGACGCAAGGTGAAGCTCGGTGGCAACACCCTCGTGCGCGGGGCGATCTGGGGCGAAGAGGTCGACCTGCGCGGGCTGAACGAAGTGCGGCACCAACCCTTCGTCGCGCTGCTGCCGACGAACCTGACCGTGGCGAAGACCGGAGTCCCGGATCCGCAGAACCCCGACGCCCCACTCGGGCAGGTGGTCGCCGGCGAGGACATCCTCTACACGCTGCAGGTCGACAACCAGGGACCCTCGGTGGCGCCGGGTGTCGTCGTCACCGACAACCTCCCCGCCGAAGTGACCTTCAATTCCGTGACGATCACGCAGGGCAACGGCAGCTGCGAGTACGTCGCGGCCGCACACACCGTCCTCTGCTATCTCGGTACCCTCGACCGGGCGGACGATCCCGCCACCGTCGGTCTACTCGACGACGAGGCGACGATCGAGATCCGCGTCACGACGCTGGCCGACACCCGCGGCGGCATCAGCAACACCGTGCAGGCGCGCGCCAACGTCGAGCAGTCGGTTGCGGGCGCGAACAGCACGACGATCGTGACCCCGGTGATCGGGATCTCCGACCTCAACGTGGTGTCCGTCGTCGACGCCCCGGATCCGGCCGTCGCCGGTCTCGCGGCTGCTGTGACCTACACGATCGAGGTCGAGAACCTGGGGCCGTCGAATGCGTTCGAGGCCGATCCTCCGGGGGTGCAGCTGACGGATATCCTGCCGAGCAACTTGACGGTGATTTCGGCGACGCATCTCCCCGGAGACGGCGGCGCCGCGCAACCCTGCAACGTCAGCGGCACGACCGTCACGTGCGACATGGGGCGCGTCAACGTCATCCAGACGCAACCCGGGGGAACCGAACCGAATCGCGAGGTCGTGACGATCGTCGCGACTCCCGACTGCGATGCGCATGTCACCCATCCGCCGGCGAGCCCGCTCGCCAACACGGCGACGGTATCCAACGCCGGCGAGCTCGACCCGAACCCGGCCAACGACAGCGGCACCGCCACCACGGGCTTCATCGGCGAAGTCGACCTCTCGTCCTCGAAGGTGGACAGCGTCGGTGCGGGGCCGGGCTACGTGCTGGCCGGGCAGACGATGACCTACACGGTGACCGTCGACAATGCCGGTCCGTCGGATGCTACGAGCGTCGTCATCGCGGACACGCTTCCCGCCGGGGTCGCCTTCGTGAGCGGTACGAATTGCAGCGTCAGCGGAGGTACCGCCTACGTCGATCAACAGGTCAGTTGCACGCTGGCCTCGGTTGGCTGCGGCGGTTCGGCGAACCGCACGTTCACCGTACAGGTGGCTTCGAGCGTGGTGGACGGTACGACGGTGACCAACGACGTCACCGGCCTGTCGCAAGCCGAGACGGAGACGGCACCGGGCGATGAAGCGAGCAGCCGCAATACTCTGGTTCGTCGCCGCGCCAATCTCGGAATCGCCAAGACACGTACGAGTCCCGCCGGCAACTGCGTTCCTGGTCAGAGCGTTGCGTTCCAGGTCGTCGGCACGAACCTCGGGCCGAGCGATGCAACCGGCGCGACGGTGACGGATACCTTCGCGAGCGAGCTCGTCAATTGCGCCTGGACGTGCACCGCCTCGGGATCCGCGGCCTGTCCCGCGTCCGGTAGCGGCAACATCGGTGCAAGTGTCGATATCGCTGCCGGAGGCGGCAACTCGGTGACGTTCGCGGTGACGTGCGACCTCGACCCGAGCGCGAGAGGCACGAACGGCAACGGTTCCGGCGCTCTCGCCAACGTCGCGACGATCGCCAAGGAACCCGGCGTCATCAACGACCCGGCCCTCGGGAACAATTCCAGCGCCAACGTCTGCATCCTGGCCCCGAGCGCCAACCTGACCTTGTCGCAGTCGGATGCTGGGTCGGATCCGGTGGTCGCAGGGACGGCATCGGGGCTCGCCTACGTGCTGACGGTCGACAACGCCGGCCCGTCCGACGCCATCGACGGCAACGTCGTCCTCACCGACACGCTTCCCTCGGGAGTTGCATTCGTGTCGGCCGTGCACAGCGGTGGCGGCTCGTGTGGCGAAGCTGCCGGCGTCGTGACGTGCAACCTTGGGACGATCGACGTCGCCGATCCGGCCGAGACCGTGACGGTGACGGTGAGCCCGGATTGCGATGTGCGGGGGACGCTCAACAACTCGGCGCAGGTGGTGACGGGCGGCGAGGCCGATCCCGGTAGCCCCAACGCCGTCGGCGAGAGCACCACGGTGAACGACGACGTTTCCTTGACGATCAGCAAGAACGGCGCGCCCGGGGCCATCGAGGAGAACGTCGACGTGCTCACGTACACGATTCAGGTCGACAACGTGGGGACCCATTCATGCGCCCTCAATACGACGGTGAGCGATTCGCTCGACGGCGATCTGCAAAGCGTCGTCGTGACGCCGTCACAAGGTGGGTGCAGCTCGTTCCCCTGCAACCTCGGAACCGTCGATGCGGGTGCGAGCGCGACCGTCATTGTCACCGCCACGGCGGCGAACGGGAGTGCGGTGGCGAACGACACGACGTTCGACGAAGTGACGAACGTGGCGACGGTCGACTCGGACGAGCCGCAGGGGCCGCAGTCGTCGGCGCCCGCGATCACTACCGACGTTCAACGCAATTCGGGGGACGGTTGTGTACTGGCAACCGATTGTGCGAGCGGGTTCTGTGAATGCGCGGATGCCGCTTGCGCCACGCGCGTCTGCAGCGCGGTCTCGTGCGCGGCGTGCACCTTCAATGCCGACGGCGACGCGACCTGCGAAGGGGCGGTTGCGGCGGATTCGGATCCCGAGGGCGACTGCGGCTTTTGCCAGTCGTGCGACGGAGCGGGTTCCTGCAACGACGCGTCGAACGGGAGCGACCCGCACGACGACTGCCCGGTCGGTGCCGCCGACTGTTGCGACGGTTCCGGGGC
>CALJUJ010000319.1 GCA_937975525.1 uncultured bacterium | reverse complement strand
GCGGTGACGGAGTCGATGGTGATGAGCGCACTGCATGCGCAGGCATCGCCTACGCCGTCGCCATCTTGATCGCGTTGGTCGACGTTGGCGACCCGAGGGCAGTTGTCGAAGGGATCGGCGAGCTCGTCATGGTCGCTGTCGCGCACCGTCGCCATGATCAGGTGGCGTTCGCACGTGGAATCTCCGGGGCAATCTACGTCGTCGCTGCAAGCCCCTTGTAGCCGGACACAGGAGCCATCGGCGCAGGAGGTGCCGACGCCGCAGTCGCCGTCGTCGGAACACGTCTGCGCCAGCTGATCGACGCAGTGGCCCGTACCGACGAAGAACTCTCCGGCCGCCGCCAGCACCGCAAAGGGCTCGAGGATGCGGTAGTCGCTCGGCTCCGGTTTGCACATCGCAGGCGCGGTGCACTCGGCGTCGCTGCGACAGGGGTCGCCGATCTCGAAACAACGCGCCAGGGCGGGGTCGCAGAACTTTCCGGGACCGCAGCTCCCCGTCAAGTGCGGGGTGCAGGGGTAACCCAAATCTCGTATGCAGCCTCCCGGGGGCACGAAGCAGGTGCCGCCGCCGCAGTCGGCGTCGCGGGTGCAGCCGTCGGAGGAGTTGGTGCAAATGCCGGCGCTCACCACGCCGACGATCGTCAGCGCCGAGCCATTCCCCGATGCAGCAGCTCGGGCTGCGCGGGGAACCGGGCTCGACAGGCGTACGTTGAACACCTGGAGAACGAGGTCCGTCGTCAGCCCGTTGCCATTGAGGTCCACGCCCTGGTCGACCTCGAAGGTGAGGAACTTCACGGTGTCGTCCTGCACCCGATACGGGACTCGCGGGTTGCAGGCCTCGAGCTCGCAGGGCACGGCAGCCTGACCGCTGTTGTACAAGCTCCCGCTGACGACATCGAAGACCTGCAGCACCTCGTCTTCGCTGTCGCCGTCGCCGTTCAAGTCGGTATCGCCCTGCGCCGCCTCACTCGTGCGGAATGCGAGCAGGCGTGATCCGAGAACGAACTCCTCGGCCGCCTGGCCCACGTTTGTAGCGACCCGACTTTCGGCGTCGAACACGTGCAGTACTTCATCCTGGAAGTCGCCGTCGCCGTTGAGATCGGAACCTTCCGCGGCCTCGGGTACCAAGAACGCCACCCGGTGACTGCTCATGCCGGTGGTGCTCGCTGCGAGCGCCACCCCGGGGCCCGCTCTCGTCCAATCTGCGCACGACGACGGCCTGCGGCGGTCGAGATCCGCGACCAGCACCACCGAGTCGTCGCTATCCGAGTCCCCGTTCAACGATGTCCCGCCCTGCGCCACCTCGGGCACGAGGGCGGCGATGTGAGTCTCCGACAGCCAGACCGCGGTTGCCGCACACGCCAAGTTGTCGACCGGTCCGCGGCCATCCCAGTCGTGCACCACTGTGTCGGCTGCGTCGCCATCGGCGTTGAGGTCACGACCTCCTTCGACGAGTGCGCCGGTAGGGCAGCGACCGAGTGCAGGAGTCGCCCCGGCCGCTTCAGGGCGCAGCAGAGCAGCCCTACCTCGCCATCCGCAGCGCCCTCGCAGCGATCTTCGGCCTCAGCGCATGGATGAAGGTGCGCGAGTCGGCGCGGTTCACCGCGGCGCTGCAGGCCTATGCGATCTTGCCTCCCGGGGCGGCGCCGCTGGCCGCCTGGTTGGCCATCGGCGCCGAGCTCGCCGTCGCCGTTGCCCTCGCAGCGGGTTCGGTCGTCGCCGTGCCGGCGCTAGCGACGCTGCTACTGGCGTACTCTCTCGCGATCGTCGTCAATCTCTTCCGTGGCCGGCGCGACATCCGCTGTGGGTGCGGTTCGGCCGACGTTCGACTCGGCCCGGAGCTACTGTGGCGCAACGCGTTCGTCGGGTTGTTGGCCGCGACGACGGTGATTCCCGAGACGCCGCGCCGGCTCGTCATGTTCGATGCGGCCGGGATCGTCGCTTTCTCCATCTTCGCGCTGCTGAGCTGGTTCGCTTGGGAACAAGTCATCTTGAACGCTCAGCAACGAACCAAGAGTGAGGCCGGCTGATGCTGACGGCGCTCGTGGTGTCGAATCTGCTCTTGTGGCTCAGCGTCATCGCTCTCGGAGCGCTGGTGCTCGCCCTCCTCCGGCAGGTCGGCGTACTGCACGAACGTGTCGCCCCGGCGGGTGCCCTCGTCGGCAGCGGGCCCCTCGAAGTCGGCCAGCCCGCGCCGCGCATCGAAGCCGTCGACTGGAACCGGGAGGACGTGCTCGTTGGTGGCCCCAAGGACGATGAGGGCTCCACGCTACTACTGTTCGTTTCCCCCAGCTGCCCGGTCTGCAAGACCATTCTGCCGATTGCCCGATCCGCGGTCGCCGCGGAGCGTGGTGTCCGCCTCATCCTGGCGAGCGACGGGCCACGCGACGAGCACGATGCCTTCGTGCAAAGACACGAGCTATGGCGCGACCACTACATCCTGTCCGCCGAGCTGGGAGTTGCGTACGGTATCGCCAAGCTGCCCTACGGGGTGTTGATCGACGCTGCCGGCATCGTCAGGGCCCGCGGCCTGGTGAACACACGCGAGCATCTCGAGAGTCTGTTCGAGGCGCACCGGCGCGGCGTGGGCACGATTCAGGACCTGCTTGCGGCCCAGCGCGTGGCGTGAAGGAGGGGTTCCCATGACCCGAGTCGATCGTTGGTTCGATCAGGTTTGCCGCCGCGTGGCACGAAGGACCTCGCGCCGGGGTTTTCTCGGCCGGCTTGCCGCCGTCACCCTCGGCGCTGGAGCGCTGCCGCTCCTTCCCGTGGCACGACCGAGTCGTGCACGTTCCCCGGCACCAGGGGAACCCGACCCGGGGACACCAGAAGGAGATCCGGCGGATTGCGCCTACTGGCGTCATTGCGCGATCGACGGATTCCTCTGCAGCTGTTGCGGGGGCTCCCAACGCTCGTGCCCGCCCGGCACGGAGATGTCGCCGATCACTTGGATCGGCACCTGCCGCAATCCGGCAGACGGAAAGGACTACGTCATCTCCTACAACGACTGCTGCGGAAAACACATCTGTGGTCAGTGCTTCTGTCACCGCAACGAAGGCGACCGTCCGATCTATTCGCCGGCCCGGAGCAACGACATCAACTGGTGTCGCGGAACGAGCAACGTCGTCTACCACTGCTCGACGGCCATCGTTCTCGGGGTGGCAACGGAGGACGAGTGACGCGCCATGCCCGTGCGGCGGTCGTCGCGACGCTCATCTCGTTGGCGCCGGCGATGGTCTGTGCGGATCCGGCGACAGACTACGTGCTGCACTGCCGCGGCTGCCACGGTCCGTCGGGCGGCGGCATTCCACCCGAGGTGCCCGATCTGCGTGCGCATCCCGCCGGTTTCGCCGGGACCGAACGGGGCCGCGCCTTCCTCGTCGGCGTTCCCGGGGTCGCCCAAGCGGACCTCGATGACGAGCGCCTCGCCGAGCTGCTCACCTGGCTCGTTCGTGAGATGGGCCGGGCTCCGAGCACGCCCGCTTTCACCGTTGAAGAGATCGCCCGCCTTCGGCGGCCGCCGATCGTCGACGTCGCTCGACGACGTGCGGAGGTGATGGGAGCTGCGGGGTTGTCCGACGGCTCCTATCCTTCGGAATGAAGACGCCCGGAATGAAGACGCCGAAAGCCGTGCGACTCAGCCCCGGCTTTGCTTGCCGCCGCGCCGTTGCACCTCGACCCGGCGCGCAGCGATGTCCTCCGCGCTGAGGCCGGCCATGTTCTGGCGCGAAGCAGCGTCTTCCAGATCCAGTCCCTCGACGAGAGTCGTCGCCGCGCCGGCATCGACGAGTCGCTTGATCTCGCGCACCACGATGGGGTCGCACGAAACGATCTCCTGCGCGACTTCATGCGCCCGCGTACGGTCCCGCGTACGGTCGCGCGGCTGCCCTGATTGAAAAAGGAGCTACACCCGTGCAGAACGACCGAGAATGCGCGCAAAGCCCTAGGATGAAATCGACCGATTCAGCCCGACCGAAGCGCCTGCTCTACGAGTCGCGACACGCGGTGTTTCTGCTGGAAGATGACCTCCTTCTGGTCTTCAAGCCGTCAGGGCACACGGAATCGGCACACCAGCACGACAGAGATCAGTCGCTGCGTGTCCTGCGCGGGAGTCTGCAACTGGACTTCGGCGGCCATGTCCGCGTCGTGCATGCCGGAGACGACGCCGTGGTCGTCC
>CALJUJ010000318.1 GCA_937975525.1 uncultured bacterium | reverse complement strand
CCACACGACCTGTTCGCCGACCTCCGCGAAAGCGCTAGATGGCTCATTTCGCTGGGGAATCGGGCCAACCCAGAATTCGTCGACGTTCGCGGAGGAACGGCTAAATTCGCGGGTTTGGCTACAGTTTGGCTACACGCCGGCGTCGCATTGCTGCGAAGCCCACCATTCTATTTCGGTAGCCTCGGCAAGGGCGCGGCCACCCGATCGCGGCTCTTGCCATCAGCTGGTTTCTGGCGTTCACTGCGGCCATGGAGTTGCTCGACCGCATCACCATCGAGGCCGGCAAGTGCGGGGGCAAGCCGTGCGTCCGCGGCTATCGGATCCGCGTTCGTGACGTCCTCGAACTCCTCGCTCAAGGTGCTTCCGCCGACGAGATCTTGCAGGACTACCCCTTCCTCGAAGCGGACGATATCCGCGCCTGCCTCCACTTCGCGGCGGTTCAGAGCAACGCCCTTGTCGTGCGCGCATCGTGAAGCGGACTCGGGTGCAGTGGCGACGTATCGATTCACCGACTACTTCGAGAATGAGGTTCTACGGAAGCGGCCGTATCTCAAGCGAGATTGGTGCATTCGAGTCGTCGAGCGAGCGGAGTATTCGGAACCTCAGGAGCACAATCGGGTTCGCTTCTGGGGACGAGTCGAGGAACTCGGAGGTCGCTACCTGCGCGTGGTCACACTGGAGGACCGAGGGACCATTCACAACGCGTTTCCGGACCGGGGATTCAAGCCATGAAACTCAAGTACTATAGGGAAACTGACTCGCTCTATATCGACCTCTCCGAGAGCCCGAGCGCCGAGAGCCGCGAGGTCAGCGAAGGGATCGTCCTCGACTACGACGAGCGGGGTAATCTAGTCGGGATCGACATCGACAACGCGACATCGAAAGTCGCGCACGACCGAATGATCGTAAGCAGCTTGCCGGGACCGGTCGGGACCGACGAGGCGTAGGTAACAGCGCGACATCGGCCGAGTTCAAGGTGTCGCCCGAACGGGGATCCCTTGCGGATCGTATCGCTGCCGCGGAAGCGCGGCTCGCGGACCTCGACCACCAACGAGCCGTCGCTGCACAGGAGCTTGCGAATCTGCGCAGCGAACTCGCGACAGGACAGACTACCAGTCAGCAATCTGCGGACTTGCAGGCCGCACACGGGAGATCGACCGGAGAAAAGGTAGCCGTCTTTCGTCGCCTGTTCGCCGGCCGCACGGACGTCTTCCCGAAGTATTGGCACAACAAAAAGACCGACCGTAAGGGATACTCTCCGGCCTGCAGCAATGAGTGGGTTCGGGGAGTCTGCGACAAGCCACGGGTCAAGTGCGGGGAGTGCCCCAACCAAGCGTTCATCCCGGTAGGCGACCAGGTCGTCCTCGACCATCTACGCGGACGACACGTGATCGGTGTCTATCCGATGCTCGAAGACGACACGTGATCGGTGCCTATCCGATGCTCGAAGATGAGAGCTGCCGCTTTCTCGCCGTCGACTTCGACAAGGACGGCTGGAACGACGACGTGGCGGCCTTCGTCGAGACGTGCCGGAGATTCGATCTCGAGGTCACCGTCGAACGCTCCCGTTCCGGCAACGGTGCGCACGCCTGGTTGTTCTTCAGGGCTGTTGAAACGGTGAGACCAGTGGATTCCGACATCAGGATTGCCTCGATCGCGCCCGTCTTCGTGCTATGAAGGCCACATGGCGTTTTCGCGAATCACGGCCGATCCCAACCAGATGGGCGGAGTGCCCTGCATCCGCGGACTGCGGATTCCCGTCGCAACCGTCGTCGCAATGGTCGCCGACCGCATGTCCGAGTCCGAGATCCTCGACACCTACCTGGATCTCGAGGCAGAGGACATCCGCGAGTCGCTCCGCTTCGCCGCCGAAGCCGTGCGCGTGCGCGAGCTGCCGCTGCGGTCCGCCGTGTGAAGCCAACGGACGAGGTGCTCCATGGCTTTGCCTTCACCGCTGATCTCGCGCTCCGAT
>CALJUJ010000317.1 GCA_937975525.1 uncultured bacterium | reverse complement strand
CGGATGTGGCGAAACGCCGTACGTGAAGCTGCTCACGCAGCTCTTCGGTGATCGGTTGCTGATCGCCAATGCGACGGGGTGCTCGTCGATCTACGGCGGCAACCTGCCGACCACGCCGTACCGGACCGATGCGGCGGGTCGCGGGCCGGCCTGGTCGAACTCGCTCTTCGAGGACAACGCCGAGTTCGGTTTCGGATTCCGGCTGGCGGTCGACAAGCAGAGCGAGTACGCGCGCGAGCTCTTGACCGGGTTGAGTGAGCGTATCGGACCCGAGGTCGCCGCGCCGTTGCTCGCCGAGATCGAGGAGGGCGAGGCCGCGCTCGCAAGCAGGCGCCAAGGAATCGAGCAGCTGCGAGAGCGATTGGCGACGGTGGAGGGCGACGCATCACGTCGGCTCGCCGAGTTGGCCGACTTCCTCGCGCCGAAGAGCGTGTGGATCGTCGGCGGCGACGGTTGGGCCTTCGACATCGGCTTCGGCGGTCTCGACCACGTCCTGGCGATGGACCGTGACGTCAACGTCCTCGTGCTCGATACCGAGGGCTACTCGAACACCGGTGGGCAGGCGTCGAAGGCGACGCCGCTGGCGGCGGCCGCGAAGTTCGCCGTCGCCGGCAAGGGCGTGCCGAAAAAGGATCTCGGCATGCTGGCGATGTCCTACGGGCACGTCTACGTCGCCAGCATTGCCTTCGGCGCCAAGGACCAACAGACGGTACGTGCGTTCGTCGAAGCAGCCTCGTATCCGGGGCCGTCGCTGATTCTCGCCAACAGCCATTGCATCGCACACGGCTACGATCTGTCCTTCGGGGCGGAGCATCAGAAGGCCGCGGTGGAATCGGGTGCGTGGTCGCTCTTTCGCTACGACCCGAGGCTGCGCGGCGAAGGGAAGAACCCGCTTCAGCTCGACGCACCCGCGCCGAAGAAGAAGCTGGCGGATCACCTGCGCGAAGAGGCGCGCTTTCGCATGGTGGCGCAGCGTGATCCCGAGCGCTTCCAGCAGCTCGTTGCGCGGGCACAGGAAGAAGTGGTGTACCGCCGAGGACTCTACGAGCGCCTGGCGCGCGAAGCCTGAAGGAGGAGTTGCATGGACCTTCGCTGCCGATACCTGGGACTCGATCTCGCCCATCCGCTCATGCCCGGGGCCTCACCGCTCGTTGACGACCTCGATCAGGTGCGCCGCCTGGAGGATGCCGGTGCTGCCGCGATCGTCATGCACTCGCTCTTCGAGGAGCAGATCGAGCGCGAGCAGCGTGGTGCGGAGCACCACATGGAAGCGCACGCGGAGTCCTTCGCGGAGGCCGTCTCCTACTTCCCCAACCCGGACGACTATCCGCTCGGTCCCGACCGCTACCTGGAACAGATCGGCCGCATTCGCGACGCCGTCGACGTGCCGGTGATCGGCTCGCTCAACGGCGTCACGCCCGAGGGCTGGCTGCAGTATGCGCGGTTGATGCAGGAAGCCGGTGTCCACGCGCTCGAGCTCAACGTGTACTACATTCCGACCGATGGCGCGGAGACGAGCGAACACGTCGAGTGGCGTGTGATCGAGGCGGCGCGTGTCGTCAAGGAAGCCGTCTCGATTCCCGTCGCGGTGAAGCTCTCGCCGTTCTATTCGTCGCCGGCCCACCTGGCCCGGCAGCTCGACGGACTCGGCGTCGACGGCTTGGTTCTCTTCAACCGCTTCTACCAACCGGAGATCGACATCGAGACCCTGGAGGCCTACCCGCATCTCCACCTTTCGGATCCGAGCGAGCTGCTGCTGCGGCTGCGATGGCTGGCGATCCTGTCGGGTCGCGTCGCGTCGTCCCTGGCCGTGTCGGGCGGGGTTCACACGGCCAAGGACGTGATCCGGGCGATCATGGCCGGTGCGGACGCGGTGCAGATGGTTTCCGCGCTCTTGCTGTCCGGGCCGGAGCACCTGTCCAAGGTGCGCGGGCAGTTGGTCGAGTGGATGGAGGAACACGAGTACGAGTCGGTGGCTCAGATGCGTGGCAGCATGAGTCATGCGCGCTGCCCCGATCCGGCAGCGTTCGAGCGTGCGAACTACATGCGCGTCCTACAGAGCTGGAGCTGAGCCGAGGGCGAGACTGAAACTGAACGAAAGAAGGGGCAGCGAGCCGAGCTCGCTGCCCCTTCTTCCATTGGGGATCCGGATGCGTGTTCCTCAGGGAACCGCGGCTTGGTCCAACAAGGCGATGCTCTTCTGCAGGAGCTGGATCGAGTAGGCCGCATTGTGAACGCCGTGCGAGCCGTCGAACTCGACGAAGGCCCAGTTGTAGCCGGCACGGCGCTGGTCGCGGGTGCTGACCGTGATGTCGCCGAGCGCGGCCTCGAAGTCTTCCTCGAAAGCGGCCCTTGCTTCGGGGCTCTGGCTCGCATCGATGATGACCTGTCGGAGAATCGTCAACAGACCGGCAACTTCGTCCTGGACGCCTTCGACGCTACCGTCGCCGTCGTAGTCGTCTTTGGCGATGACGCCGGAGAAGCTCTCGAGCTCGCCATGGCAAGGCTGGCAGGCTTCGACCGTTGCTTCGAACGTATGGCCCGTGAACGAGGCGATGCCCGCCGAGGGGTCGCCTTCGTTCGGGTGGGCGTGGCAGGTGACGCAGGCGTCTTCGACGAGAATGTGGCGGCTCGTGGCGAACGTGAAGTCCGGGGCCACGTCTTCGTTGGCGTTGACGCCGGCGAGCATGTCGCCCTGCACCGAGTGATGCGGGCCGAAGTGGCTCGAGCCGTTCTCGATCATGTCGGTGACGTTGTCCTCGGTGCGGCGCCCGTTGTGGCACGACATGCACAGACGCCCAGCGCCCGCCGACTCGACGAGGACCGCGTTGGGCAACACGACGTCCGTCACGGACGCATTGCGCAAGTTGCCGGGATTGTCGTTGCCGTGCGGGTCGTGGCAGACGGCGCAGTCGTGCGGCGCATTGGCAGCGAGGTTCTCGGCAGGTGCGACGTAGCCGAGTGGATCGTCGAGGTAGCGCGGTGCCTCCAGTCCATTGTGGCACTTGGCGCACGAGTTGCGCGCCGCGGCAAAGGCGATGACCGAGCTGTGGCCCGAGCTCTGCCACTCGTCGAATGTCGGATGGTGGGTGCCGTTGTGGCATTGGCCGCAGATCATGGAATCCATGACGACCTGCGTCGAGGCGAAGTCGGGTGTCGGGTGGAGGCTGCCGGGGCCGTGACAGTTCTCGCATTGCACGCCATCGAGCCGTTCCACGCTCACCTCGTCGTAGCCGCCGTTGTCGAGCGAGACGTCGGCGTTGAGCCCGTACGTGCCGACGGTATGACAGCCCAGGCAGAACGAGTTCTGGTCCTGGCCGATCGCGGCGAGCGAGTCGATCGCATGCGCGTGATCCGACAGCGACCAGGAATCGAACTGGTTGCCGCCAGGAGCGTCGTCCTGGGCGTGGCAGCCGCTGCAGATGACGGCGCCGCGGTAGGCGGGTGAGTCGCTGGGCTCGTACGCCGTGACCTCGACGTTCACCGAATCGATGCCGACGCGGACGCCGTCGCTGACGACGACGGAGAGCGAATAGATCCCAGGGTCATCCGGCGCGGTCCAGGTAGTCGCGACGGCGTCTTCGGCGGCGAACCGACCGCTGCCCGCGGACCACTCGAAGGTCAGGGCGCCGCCGGCGCCGGCGGCGTCGGCGCTCACGTCGACCTTGTGACCGATCGGGATCGATTCCGTCGCCGCGCTCGCCGTCACCCGGAGATTGCTGTCCGGAAGTATCGTCACGTTGTCGCCTTCGTCGCCGCAGCCTGCAGCGGTCATGGCGACGATGACTGCCATGATGGGGCACATGGCGAGTCGTTGCGCGTATGGCCTCGAGCGAATGCTCATGTCGCCGCTCATCGCTTTCCTCCTTCGTCCTCGAACTTCTCTCAAAAGGCGTAGCGGACCGATCCGTAGATCAGGTGTCCGTCGTAGTCGTCGAAGCCACCCATTTCGTCGTCGTCGCTGGTGAAGTAGCCGTAGCGAAGCGAGCTCTCGAGAGCATCCGTGAGTTGACGACGGATGCCCAGCGAGAGCCCGTGTTCGTCCAGGCTGGCGCCGTAGGGTTGGCTGAAGCGTGAATTGTCTTCGTAGTTGTCGGCTCGGTAGAACGTATACAG
>CALJUJ010000316.1 GCA_937975525.1 uncultured bacterium | reverse complement strand
AGCCCGTGGATGGCGAGCACCTGGAACACCATCTTGTACTTGCCGAGCTCCTCCGCCGAGTGCACGTAGCCGCGGCTGAGTGCCACCGCCCGCAAGCCCGTCACCGCCAACTCTCGGCCGATGATCAAGACCACCATCCACGCCGGCACCGCAGGCTCGCGGTCGATGGACGCCAACATGATCAACGCGGCGGCGACGAGGAGCTTGTCGGCCAGAGGGTCGACGATGCGGCCGAAGTCGGTGCTGATGTTCCAGCGGCGCGCGAGATGGCCGTCGAGATAGTCGGAACACGACGCGACGAAAAACGTCACCGCGGCGCCGAGAGCCCGTAGCTCGCCGGGCTCGAGCAAGAACGCGATCAACACCGGAATCAGGATCACCCGCAACAGCGTGATCAGATTGGGTAGGTTGGAGAGCAGCGAATCCCACACGGGAGCGCCTCGACGCCGGCTCAGCTGCCGCGTACGTAGACGTCGCGGTAGCGCAAGACCCGCCGCACGTACTCGCGGGTCTCCTGGTAGGGCGGAATGCCGTTGTAGCGGTCCACCGCTCCCTCGCCGGCGTTGTACGCGGCCAGGGCGAGCTTCAGATCTCCCGAGTAGCGCCCGATCAAGTAGCGGAGGTGGCGCACGCCGCCGTCGACGTTGGCGTTCGGGTCGAACGCGCGCCGCACCTTCAACATCCGCGCCGTTCCCGGCATGAGCTGCATCAGACCGAGCGCGCCCTTGGGCGATACGGCGTGCGGCTGGAAGTCCGACTCGACGCGGATCACGGCCTTGATCAAGTTGGAATCGACACGGTGGCGTACGGCCGCCGCATGGATGATCCCGTTGAAGCGTTCGCGCCGCGGCCCGCCGACCGGTCCGAGGCGCGTCGCCAGCCAGCGCGTCTTCGGCCAGGCCGTGCTGGCGAGACGGAAGCGAACCTCTTCTGTGGGCACGACCGGGGCGGTGCTGAAGTGGAGCGCGCCGCTGACGTCGCGGTAGACGAACACCTTGGCGTCCGCCGGAGGCGCGGTCAGGCCGAAGCAAAGCCCGGCGAGAAGAAGGAATATCCCCTTCGGCATGGAAAAAAGGTACTGGCCGTCCGGTTTCTTTGCAACATGAAACTGCCGCCGACCCCAGGCGGAAATCGTTCGCCGCGCTATGGTCCAGCCGCGTCGGCGGGGTACACTCGCCGGCGATGGACAGCGACTTCCTCGTCATCGGCAGCGGTATCGCCGGCCTGACGTTTGCCCTGCGAGTCGCCGACCACGGTAGCGTCGTCGTCGTGACGAAGGATCGCTTGCCGGAGAGCGCAACCGAGTACGCCCAGGGCGGCATCGCTTCGGTGTGGAGCCCGGAGGATTCCTTCGCGCTGCACAGCGACGACACGATGGGCGCCGGTGCCGGGCTCTGCCAAGCCGACGTCGTCGACGTCGTCGTGCGCGAAGGGCCCGAACGGGTGCGCGAGCTCATCGGCATCGGCGCCGAGTTCTCGCGCCGCGGCGGCGAGCATCCGACCGAGTACGACCTCGGCCGCGAAGGCGGGCACACGAAGCGCCGGGTCCTCCATGCCTCGGACGCCACCGGGCGCGAGATCATGCGCGCGCTGGTCGACGCGGTCCGCGCCCACCCGGCCATCCACGTCGAGGAGCGCACGATGTCGATCGATCTCCTCGTCGATGCCAAACTCGACCCGTCGATCGCCCAGCCGTCGTGCTGGGGAGCCTACGCGCTACATCTCGATTCCGGAGAAGTGAGCACGTTTCGGGCGCGCGCGACGCTGCTGGCGACGGGCGGCGCGGGCAAGGTGTACCTGTACACGAGCAACCCCGACGTCGCGACGGGCGACGGGATCGCCATGGCGTTCCGCGCCGGCGCGCCGGTCGCCAACATGGAGTTCGTGCAGTTCCATCCGACCTGCCTGTTCCATCCGAAGGCGAAGTCGTTCCTGATCAGCGAAGCACTGCGGGGCGAGGGGGCACGCCTGCTGACCCCGGCGGGCCGCGCCTTCATGGCGGACTACGACCCGCGGCGCGAGCTCGCCCCGCGCGACATCGTGGCGCGGGCCATCGACCACGAGATGAAGGTTCACGGATTCGCGAACGTGCTGCTCGACATCAGCCACCAGCCGGCCGACTTCGTGCGCGACCGCTTCCCGTTCATCTACGATCGCTGTCTGGAGTTCGGTTTCGACCTCACCCGCGAGCCGGTTCCCGTGGTTCCGGCGGCGCACTACTTCTGCGGCGGAGTCGTCACGGATCTCGACGGCGCAACCCGCATCGGCCGCTTGTTCGCAGCGGGCGAGGTCACCATGACCGGGCTGCACGGGGCGAACCGGCTCGCCTCGAACTCGCTCCTCGAGGGTGTGGTCTTCGGGCACCGCTCCGCAACGGCCGCCATCGCCGTGGTGAAGGCGGACGACGGACGTCCGCCGGACCTCCCCGACTGGAATCCGGGCAAGGCGGTCGACAGCGACGAGTCGGTCGTGGTGACGCAGAACTGGGACGAAGTGCGGCGGATGATGTGGAACTACGTCGGCATCGTGCGCTCGAATCGGCGGCTGGCGCGGGCTGCAAAACGGATTCGGCTGCTGCGCGACGAGATCCAGGAGTACTACTGGGACTTTCTGGTGACCGGCGACCTGATCGAGCTGCGCAACATCGCCGAGGTCGCCGAGCTGATCATCCGCTCCGCCGTGG
>CALJUJ010000315.1 GCA_937975525.1 uncultured bacterium | reverse complement strand
ACCGAGAAGCCGAACGCCGGGGCGCACTACATGTTCGCCATCGCCTACCTGCAGACGGAGCAATTCGCCAAGGCGATTCCGCATGCCGAGCAGGCGGTCGCCAAGGCCAAGGTGCCCAAGGAGAGCTACCTGACTCTGGTGCTGTCGCTCTACTTCGAGTCGAAGCAGTACACGAAGGCGGTGCCGGTGCTCGAGACGCTGGTCGAGACGTTTCCGAAGGAGGTCTACTGGAAACAGCTGTCGGCCGTGCACGCCGAGCTCGGCGACAACGAGCGCGCCCTGGCGGCGTTGGAGATGGCGTACTTCCAGGGCTATCTCGACTCGGAGGGCGAGCTGCTGAACCTGGCGCAGCTCTACCTGTACAACGAAGTCCCCTACCGTGCGGCGCAGATCGTCGAGGAGGCACTGGCCGCGGGCAAGGTCGAGGGCGATGCCGTGTCGTGGCAGATCCTCGCGGACAGCTGGCTGCAGGCGCGCGAGCGCGACAAGGCGCTCGAGCCGCTGGCCAAGGCGGCGGAGCTGGCGAAAGACGGCAACCTCTACGTCCGCCTCGGCCAGCTCTATCTCGGCGAGGAGCGCTGGGCGCAAGCCCGCGAGGCCCTGCGCCAGGGTCTCCGCAAGGGCGACGTCCGCAATCCAGGCACGGTGCACCTGTTACTGGGCATCGCCTACGCGAACGATCAGCAGTGGGAGGCGGCGCAGCGCTCGTTCGAGACGGCGCAAGGCTACAAGGACGCCGAGCGCATGGCCTCGGCGTGGCTGACGAACCTGGAGCGCGAGAAGGCGCTGGCGCAGTAGGAATGCCGGCCGCGGCGACGATTCAGTCGTCGTCGTGCAGGAAGCCGATGAACTTGTAGGTGCCGTTGATCTCGGCGATGAAGCCGGTGCGGACGACGGGCTCGCCGTCGGTCGGCGGCACGGCGTCGACTTCGACGCGCAATTCGCCGTCCGCGGTGTACCACTTGTAGGTCTGTGTCGGACGGGTGAACGAGATCTTCTTGCGCATCAGCTCGCGCCCGCCCCAGTCCTTCAACAACACGTCGGCGTACAAGCTGCTCTTGTGGAAGAAGTTGTCGGTGAAGAACTGCCGCGACTTCTCGCTCCACTGCCGCGCCGGCTCATCGGGCGCGACCGTGCCGGGGATGATGACGTCGCGGTAGAAGTCGGCCGGCACCAACAACGCGAGGAGCGCGTCCTTGTCGTTGGCCGAGAGCGCAGCGAGAAAGCGATCGACGAGAACCTCGCGATCGCGAAAGCCCCCCGGAATCTGCAGCGCCGCCGCATCGACCGTGGCTGTAGGCGTCTGCGCCCAAGCAGCCCCGGAGACCAGTCCGACGAGTCCGACGAGTCCGACCAGTCTGACGAGTCTGACGAGTCCGACCGCCGACCGGCGCCGCAACGTCTCCTCAAGTTCGCAGTGCATCAATCACAACGCCCCATAGCAACGGCGGGCCGAGGGAAACCCTCGGCCCGCCGTTCCGTCGAGCTGCTCCTCGCGATCAGTCGATCTCGAAGGAGTTCCAGTCGGAGTTCAGCCAGCCCGTCGCCGGGCCGGCCGGGTCGAACGCGCCGATGAACGGGGCGTCCTCGAACGCATCGCTGATCAGCGTGCAGTCGACCGGTTCGACGTCGCAGTCGCCGGTGAACGTCGGCGCACCCGCGAACAGCGAGGACGGGTCGTTCGGATCCGGGTAGGCGGCCTCGAGGCCCGGGTTGCAGGGGTTGGTGCCGTTCTCGGTGACGTTGTCCAGCGCGTCGAGCCAGTCGGCCGTGCTGCACAGCGCCGGCTGCCGGCCCTCGCCCGCGGCGCCGCTCTTGGCGTGCTCGGTGGCGATGGGGTCGCCGAGCGTGGCGCGGGTACCATTGTCGTAGAAAACGCCGCCATCGATCACCAGGTTGCCGGTGACGCGACCGCTGAAGGCCCCGTCGCGCTGGGCGCAGGCGACGACGCCGGTGGCGTCCTCGCGTAGCTCGACGCCGGCGTCACGGAAGCCGGTCACGATGACGTTGCCGACCTGGCCAGCCGTGCCGCGACGGAAGAGGATGCCGGAGTCGGAGTCGGTGTCGAGGTCCTCGGGACCGACGAGGGTCACGTTGCAGAACTTCGGGTTCGAACGCGGCAGGTCGTCGTTGCCGAACTCGGAGTTGTCGCCCTCGAAGCCGCGGCTGTCCGTGTTGCCGTCGTCGAGAAGCGGGCCGTTGGCGACGTACAGCGCGTACTGGGTGGTGCCCGTGTAGCCGAGCTGCCAGTCGAGACCGTCGTCGGCGCAACCCGAAGCCACCATGTGGTGCGTGTCGAGCGTGCCGCCGAACCACTCGATGCAGTCGTCGATGCCGGCGTTGGCATGGATGTACGAGAAGTCCGTGCCCTTGCCGAGGCCGTTCATCGTCCAGATGTTCAGCTCGTTGTTCGCGGAGATCGGCAGGCCGGCGAACTCGATGCGGACGTAGCGGGCGACGCCGGAGCTGTCGTTGGCGTCGCAGCCGCCGAACGGCGAGGGGACGCCTTCGGCGGTGCCGAGGCAGTTCGGGCGGTTCACCGTCGAGCGGCCGTTGAACATCACGCCGCCCCAGTCACCCTTGGTGCGGGCGCCCGCCGGCTGATCCGAGGTGAAGACGATCGGCGTCGAGGCTCCGCCGATGGCGGCGATCTTCGATCCCGGAAGGAAGATCAGCGCCGCGGCGCCGTTGCCCGGCGTGACCGTCTTGCGGCCCTTGATCGTGGTACCGGCACCGATCGTCAGGACCGTGGTCGGACCCCCCGGGGGCGTCTCGATGAACACGGTGTCGTCGAGCTCGATGTCGCAGCCCGAGGGCCAGATCTGCGACGAGCTGATCGTGCCCGTGATCACCTCGGTTCCGGCGCAGGCGAGAGGCGTGCCGATCGGTGCACACAGGTCGTGCAGCGTCTCGAGACCGGCGACCTCGAACACGAGCTGGTTCAGGTCGGAGGCGTTGACGACGGCCCCGTCGCCAAAGGTATTGGCGCATGCGGCGAGGCCGCCGCCGCCGCACTGGGCGCCGGCATCGCAGAGACCGGCGACGCAGTTCGCCATCAGCAGCACGTCGACGATGTTGACGTTCGAGTCGTCGTTGAGGTCGCCACAGGCGGGTCCACCGCCGGCGATGGCCGTCGTCGGCGCGACGCACAACGCCGCCACCGCGAAGCCGAGAAGGTGTCCCTTCCAATTCTTGCTCATCAGGATGATCTCCTTTCCGCTACCAATCGGTTCCGGTTACTTGAGGAATTCCACTGCGCACGTGACGCCTTCGACATCGACGAAGGAGCCGTCGACCGCGCTGTCGACGACGCACACGAAGTCGTCGGACTTGGCGCCCTTGACCTTCGCGCCCTCCCAGGCGGCGGCGAGGTTCGCCTGGTTCTTGCCGAGGCTCGTGCACTTGTTGAACGTTGCGCTGAACAGGGCGCCCGCCGGGATCGGGTCGAGGTTACCGTCGACCGCGACGATGCTGAGGCCCGCGTTCGTGTCGATCACCGTGAGATCGGCGGCCGTGTCGACGGCTACGCTGCTGGTCACATTGCCGAAACCGGGCAGGGTGACGGCCCGCTCGGGGTAGGCGACGTGCGCCTCGAGAGCCGAAACCGTCGAGCCCTGGGGAACGCTGAACGACACCTGGATCGCCTGCGTCTTACCCTTGGTGTCGATGCGGCAGTCCGAGATACGGCAGTCCGACGGACAGCCGTCGCCGTCGAGGGTGTTGCCGTCGTCGCAGGTTTCACCGACCTCGAAGTCGGTGACGCCATTGCCGCAGGTGCCTGCGAACTCGTTGAGGCTCGTCTGCGAGGCGACGCAGTCGAGGCAATCGATGAAGTCGGCCGTCGAGGCGATCGCGATGTCCGAGCAGTCCGTCGCCGAGGTTCCGAGGCCGCGCTCAGCCGACGAGGGGCAGCTCGCCGCGGCGCC
Organism: uncultured bacterium; assembly: GCA_937975525.1. Classification (GTDB taxonomy): domain Bacteria; phylum Desulfobacterota; class Binatia; order HRBIN30; family HRBIN30; genus CALJUJ01. Next base: position 5,020 of record CALJUJ010000315.1, on the reverse strand, counting down.
GATCTCGGTCGCGTTGAAGCCGCTGCACTTCTTGCCGAGGATCTTGTCTTCGGCCTTGGCCAGCGTCTTGGCGATCTTCGCCAGGCTCTTCACCTCGGGGCAGACGCCGCCTTGCGACGGGCGCGTCTTCGCGCACTTGCCGAGCTCCTTGTTGTAGGCGCCGAACAGCTTCGAGGCGTTCTTGCCGATCTCCTGTTGGCACTTGTTGAGGTCCTTGTCGGCCGACGAGTCGTTGAACGCGTCGTACGTCAGGTCCATGAACGAAGCGACGGCGGCGTCGGCGTTGCAGACGAGGCAGTCGGCGATCTCGCTGGGATCGGCGGGGACGGACAGCGAGATCTCGATCGTGCAGGTGCTGCCCGGGCAGTCCGGATCGCTGCTGCAGTTCTCACCCTCTTCGCTGCCGCCGGCGCAGACGCCCTTTTCGAACACGCCGGTGAACGAGGTGTCGCAGCCGGCGCCGTAGAAGTCCGGGCATTCGGCCCAACCGGTTTCTTCGAAGGTGAGATCTGCGGCGTCCTCGGTGCCCGTGCCGCAGGTCTTGTCGTCGCCGCAGCACTTCTTGGCGATCGACGCGCCGACCTTGCCGGCGGCCTTGGTGATCTTTTCCTGGGTCTTGGTGTCGAGCTCGCAGGTGGTGGCGATCTTACCCTTGACGATGTTCAGCTCGCACTTGTTGAGCGTCTTGTTGACGGTAGCCTCGTACTTGCCGAGCTGCTTCGAGATCTCGACGCGGCACTTGTTCGGGTCGGACGGCCTAGCGTCCGCGGAGCCCGCGGTCAGCGCGAGTCCCGCGGCCGCCACAACGGCAGCGAGGATCGCCCTACGGTTCTTGCGAAGGTTGTGGTACATCTTTTCAATCCCTCCTGGGTTTCCCGATGCCCGTTCGCGGGCATCGCGCCTGGGTTGGAACCCCGTCGCGCGTCTCCAGGTGCCACCCTCGGGCGCGCGGCGGGACTCTTTCGAATCTCTTCCAACGACTGGGTCGGTGACTCGCAATCGATTGCCAATCCTGGTTGTCGGCCCCTCCTCCACTGCGTTGCGGACACCGGCCGCTCGACCGGTCTCGAGACCGGGAGCGTTGACGGTGCCTCGAGTCGCCTGCGCCCCACGCCCGTGCCGAAGCCTTTCCCCGACACAAACCAGCCGCCCCACTTCCGCCGCGGCATTATCGCGACGGATCGTTACAGCACGCTTACGTGAGGGTGATGTTCATGTGATCCCGCGGTCGACGCGGGCGGCTGTCATCAAAGCTTCATGGCCGAGTAACGGATGCGGAACACCTCGTGGCTTATGGTCGCGGCGCGCACGAGTCGACGACGCCACCCGTGCGCGCGACCGGTTCACGACCATCAGCAACCGTATTCGGACGAGGACGAATTCCCTTGAATCCCCGAGCTTTCCGGGCACTTGCCACCGTGATGCCCGTCGCGTTGGCGCTGCTGACGCCGTGCGCTCCGGAAGCCGGTGCGCAGGCCACGGGCACGCTCGCGGGTACTGTCTACGACGCCTCGAGCGGCGAGCCGCTGGCGGGTGCGGGCATCACGGTCATCGAGACCGAGCAACGGTCGCAAACCGACGCCGAAGGAAGGTTCGAGCTTCAGGTCGCCCCGGGTACCTATTCCGTCCGCGTCGCCGCACCGACGTACACGGCCAGCAATCTCGCCAACGTGAGGATCTCCGCCGGCGATCTCACCGACGCTTCGACGAGCCTGAGCCCCACCGGTGCCGTCATCGACGTGCTGGAGATCGTCGCCGAGGCACATCAGGCCGCCGAGGCGACGCAGCTCCTCGAGCGCAAGGTGGCGGCGTACGTCAGCGACAACATCAGCGCGCAGTTGATCAAGCAGTCGCCGGACTCGAGCGCGGCCGAGGTAGTCACGCGGCTCCCTGCGATCACCGTGAGCAGCGACGATTTCATCTTCATCCGCGGGCTCGGCGAGCGCTACAGCAGCGCGCTGCTCAACGGCAGCCGGCTGCCGAGCACCGACCCGGACAAGCGGGTGGTCTCGCTCGACCTCTTCCCGGCCGAGTTCATCGAGTCGCTGTCGATCAAGAAGAGCTACACGCCCGACCTACCCGGCGACTTCGCCGGCGGCCTCGTCGACATCGAGCTCAAGGAGTTCCCGGAGGAGCTCACCTACAGCGTCGGGGTGTCGACGGCATACAACACGGAATCCACCTTCCGCGACTTCGATACCTACAAGGGCTCGAACCTCGACTATCTCGGTTTCGGTGTCAGCGAGCGCGAGCTGCCCGACATCTTCGGCGACGACAACCTGGGCGAGGATGCGTTCTCCACGGACTCTCGGCAGCGCGCGTTGCACGGCTCCCTGCGCAACGTGTGGGCCGCCGACGAATACACGCCGGGGCCCAACCTCGGAATCAAGGCGAGCATCGGCAATCGCCTGGGGCCGGTCGGTTTCCTGCTCGGCGCGAACTACTCGAACAGCTACAAGGTCAAACGCCAACGGATCAAGAATCGCGCGCTGAATGGTGGCGCCTTCCTCGCCGACGGCATCGATCCGCAGCAGGTCGATTTCGCGACCTACGACGAGAGCGTCTACGAGACGACCCTCGGCGCGGTCCTCACCGGAGGCATCGAGGTCGCGGACGAGCAAACGATCAAGTTTCGCGGCTTCATGAACCGTAAGGCGCTCGACGGCACCCAACTGGGTACCGCGAGCCTCGCCTCCAATCTCGAGGGCTTCGAAGTCTTCACCAACCAGTACCACTACCGTGTGGACCAGCTCGGGTTCGGTCAGCTCGGCGGGGCTCACCGCGCCGGCCCGTTCGAAGTCGATTGGCGCTCGGCGATGGCGCTGACCACGCGCGACGAGCCGGATCGCCGCTTCGTCCGCAGGCAGCGGCCCGAGGGGTCCGACGAGACGCCCTTTCTCATCAACAAGGATCCTTCGCTGCTGCGCCTGTTCAACGACTTGTCCGAGTGGATGTCCGACTCGGCCGTCGACCTGACGCTGCCGTTCGAGTTCTCCGAGTGGCCTCTCGCCAACTGGGACGGCGAAGAGGGCAAGATCAAGACGGGAATCGCGTACACCTACCGCGACCGAACGTTCGAGCAGCGTCGCTTCCGCGTATCCTTCGGCAACGAGAGAATCGACACCACGCTTCCGACCGAGGAGCTGCTCACCGTCACCAACATCGGCGTCGGCTCGCGCAATCCGTTCGAGTTCAAGGAGGCCATCGACCCGTCCGACGACTTCGATGCCACCCAGGAGATCGCCGGCACCTACGGCATGCTCGACGTGCCGCTGATTCCACGCTACCTGCGCTTCATCGGCGGCGCGCGCGTCGAGTACTCCCTCATCCGCACCGAGGGCAAGAGCACCAGCGGCGACGACGCCAGTGCCCGGCTGAAGGACGTCGATGTGCTCCCGGGCGCCAATTTCGTCTACAGCCCGCGCGACGACATGAACGTTCGCTTCGGTCTCAGCCGCACCGTGTCGCGCCCCGAGTTCCGCGAGCTCAGCCCGACGCTGTTTCCCTCCGTCGACGGCGATCGCGTCATCCTCGGCAACTCCGATCTCGAGTCGACCGACGTCACCAGCTACGACCTGCGCTGGGAGTGGTTCCTCTCCGACGCCGAGCTCGTCTCGCTCAGCTTCTTCAAGAAGGACATCCCGAGCGCGATCGAGAAGGTCTCGAAGTCGTTCACGTCGAGCTCCGTCGACAGCTTCCGCAACGCCTCGGCGACGCTTTGGGGCTTCGAGGTCGAGGTTCGCAAGAACCTCGGCATGCTCGCCGAGCCGCTGCGCGATCTGACCGGTCTCGGTGCGGCGGCCTACGAGCTCGAGAACTTCAGCGTATTGTCCAACGTCTCGCTGATCCGCTCGAAGGCGAACGTGCAGACGCTCTCGGGCGACGTGTGCATGGGACCCGACCCGCCGGACGAGTGCAGCGAGGTGCAGACGAGCCCCGACCGCGCCCTGCAAGGCCAGGCGGATCTGGTCGCGAACGCCGCGGTCCAATACGACCACGTCGACTGGGGCAATTTTCGTTTTCTCTACAACCACGTCGGCGAGACCATCGCCGCCGCCGGCGTCGACGGCAGCCCGGACATCATCGCGACCCCGACGGATACTCTCGACTTCGTGTGGACATCGACGTTCTCGCCGTTCGACGTGCCGCTGAGCACCAAGCTCAGCGTCGAGAACATCCTCAACGATACCTACGAGGAGACCCAGGGCGAGCTCATCACCGATCGTTACAAGGAAGGCGTCAAGTTCGGCGCCAGCGTATCGTACACCTTCTAGAACCAGGAGCAGGAGGACCATCTCATGCGACTCATTCGATTCATCCGATTCACCAGTGTCGCCGTCGCTGCGGCCCTGGCGCTCGGCGCGAGCGCGCAAGCGCAGTGCACGGGCGATTGCAGCAACGACGGTGAGGTCACCGTCGACGAGATCATCACCGGCGTGAACATCGGCCTCGGCACCGCCGCCATCGACGGCTGCCTGGCGTTCGACTCGAACGCGGATGGCCTGGTGACCGTGGACGAGATCGTCACCGCCGTGAACAATGCGCTGAGTGGCTGTCCGACTCCGGTCTGCGGCGATGGCAACGTCGATTTCGACATCGGCGAGACCTGCGACGACGGCAATACGGCGGACGGCGACGAGTGCCCGGCGGACTGCCGCATCGAGGAGTGCACGGCCACCGGCAACACCGTGTTCGCCGAGGTGGAGCTGACGCCGCCGAGCGGTGTCGACGTCGCTGCCGCGACTCTGCTGGTCACCTACCCCGACGGGGTCGTCCGCATCCCAGGCTCGGGCAACGACGCCCAGGTCCAGAGCCGGGTGCTGAACCTACCGAGCAACGTCTCGGCGACGCCCAACGACCTCGACTACGCGCTGCGCCTGGTCGCGTTCACGGCGGACATCTCGGCGATCCCCGCGGGTCTGTTCGCGACGTTGGAGCTCGACACCTGCGCCGGCAGCCCGCTGCCGAGCCGATTCGACTTCTCCTGTGAGGTGGAGGACGCAGCCGACACCAGCTTCAA
>CALJUJ010000314.1 GCA_937975525.1 uncultured bacterium | reverse complement strand
CCAGACGTGGGGTGCGCGAGCGTCCTTGTCGAAGCCGGCGGCGAGGCCGACCGGATTGGCGAACTCGATCCCGCAGAGGCGCTGGCGCAGGCGCTCGGTCGAATAGGGGAGGGCGCTGATCCGCGCCGTGCACAGCGCCTTCTCGAGGCTGCTGCAGGCGAACACGGCGAGCCGGTGGGCACGCTCGGGCTCCATCCGAAACAATAGGGGGCGGAGGAGGTCGTAGCCGCGCAAGGGTCAACTCCCCGCGTGCAGGGTGCGCAGGGCGCGGAGCTCGTCGTCGTCGAGATTGCGGATCACGTAGCGATCACCCGAGCTCAGGTTGGCGATCACGTGCTGCTCGATGTCGATGCGCAGGCGGTCGCCGGTACGCACGGCCGCTGCCTCGTCGACGACGAGGGGAGGCAGCCCGATGTCGAGCGCCTGGCGCAGGAATCGGGCGCCGAAGCGGCGAGCGACGATCGCCGTCACGCCGCGCGCCTGCAGGGCGGCCGGGACGATCAACTCGGCGCCGTCTTCGATGAAGCCGCCGGCGGTCACGACGACGTCGCCGTTCCGGAAAGCGGCACCGAATTCGGGTGCGGCCGCCGTGAACAGGAAGTGCGTCGCCTGCTCGGGCAGCAAGTCCAGATGGTCGTCGGCGAGCACCTGGTGGCGCTCGAGGGAGGCGGTGAACACGCGCGCGCTCGCTTCGCGGCTGGGGAGAGCGCCGGGGCGCGGTTCGCGCTCGTCGGGCCGGATCATGGACTTCGTGTAGCAGAGGCGGAGGCGGCGAGAAACGCACCCGCGGTTCGCATCAGGCGTCGGTGCGCGCCACATTGCGAGCCGGCTTTCGCGAAAGGCGTCGTTGAGAGATGGGCAGATCGTGGCCTCGTTCCGGCCGCTCGAAAGTCGTTTACATCGACGCGCGCGGTGCTAGTGTCGAAGCACCGGTCCGGGGCGCACACCCCCCATTGCTGCGGCGACGCCGCGAGGGCGCCGTTCGTGGTTGACCGGGCCGAAGTCGGGCAGTCGGCGGTCGCGACGACGGCAGCAGGGATCGGGACCTGCACCCGGTGGGCGCCGAGAAGGGAGGTGGTCCAACGATGTTATCTGATTTGGCGATGTGTGAGGTGGTGACCCTCTAGGTCGGGTCATCGGGCGACGCACGCTCTACCGAAGTGCGCACGCGGGTCCGCCGAAGATCTCATCTCGGCGGGCGTCAGCCCGCGGCAGCGGAGGTGGGTCGTGTCTGGCGCTACGGCGCCGACGCACGATGGTCTTGCCTGGGGACCCAGGCACCATCGATCCCGGGAGCCCCGCGTGTCGCCGGCGGGGCGGGGAACCGCAGAAGCTCCCGGGATCTTCTTCCTCGACGCAAGTTCGAGGACGGCTCAGTCGAGTCCCTTCATTCCGCGCTTCGGCGCGCCGACCATGCACACCATCTTCCCCTCGGGGGCTTTGTTCTCGTACATGACCTGGTGCGTGTGAGGGATCTGGTCGAAGTCGAACACCTCGGCGAGGCAGGGGTCGATCTTGCCGTCGAGCACCAGCTGATTGAACGCGTACGACTGCTCGTCGTTGGCGAAGTGCGAGCCCTGGAAGCGCTTCTGGCGCATCCATAGGTAGCGCAAGTCGACGACGGCGTTGTAGCCGGTGGTGCCGGCGCAGATGACGACCATGCCACCGGTGTCGCAGACGAAGACGGAGGTCGGGACCGTCGTTTCCCCGGGGTGCTCGAAGACGATGCGCGGGCTCCGCTTGTCGCCGACCGCGTCCCAGATCGCCTTGCCGAAAGCGCGCGCTCCCTTCGCCCATTCATTGTAGGCGTCGGTGTCCTTCCAATGCGGCAGCATGCCCCAGTGGTCGAAGTTCTTGCGGTTGATCACGCCCTTGGCGCCGAGCTTCATGACGAAGTCGATCTTGCTGTCGTCGCCGACCACGCCGATCGGGATGCCACCCTCGGCCTTGACGATCTGTGTTGCCATGCAACCGAGGCCGCCCGAGGCGCCCCAGATCAACACCACGTCGTTCTCGCGAACCGTATGCGGCGGCCAGCCCATCAGCATGCGGAAGGCGGTTGCGCCGACCAGAGTCGGTGCCGCCGCCTGCTCCCAGGTCAGGTGCGACGCCTTGGGCATGCACTGGTGCGCCTGCACCTTCGTGAACTGCGCGAAGCTTCCCCAACTCGTCTCGTAGCCCCAGATCTTGTAGGTCGGGCTGTACATCGGGTCGTCACCCGCCTTCACCGTCGGGCAGTTGCGGTCCCAGGTGCCGCAGTGGACGACGACGTGATCGCCAACCTTGATGTTGGTGACGTCGGAGCCGACCGCGTAGACGATGCCCGAAGCATCGCTGCCGCCGATGTGGAAGTCGCTCATGTCGGAGCCGGCCTTGTTGCGCGCCTTGATGACGTCGACCGGCGTTCCGAGCGCAGCCCACACGTTGTTGTAGTTGATGCCGGCCGCCATGACGTAGACGAGAGCCTCGTCCGGCTTGATTTCCGGAACTTCGACTTTCTCGACCTGAAACGCCTTCGTCGGCTCGCCGAACCGCTCGGCGCGAATCAGCTGGCCGTACATGTACTTCGGCACTTCCCCGAGCGGGGGGACTTCTCCGATTTCGTAGATTTCTTTCGCCATGGCTTCCTCCGGGCTGGGTGTCGATCTGCCGTGCGGACGAGCGTCGCGGCCGCAGGCGACCCGGAGATTGCTCGATTCCGGTACCGATCGCAACACGGGCTCCCGCGCCGGCGCGTAGCCAAGAAGGGAGTGACCGGCGAGTGTGGCCTTCAGATGTCCGGGTGATCCGCGCGCGGGCGAACTTGCACCTTGATCGCGCCGCTGCGCTTGTCGCCCGCGGTGCGGAAGGCGAGGTCGATGTCGTCGAGCGCCAGGCGGTGTGTGATCAGGCTGCGGAAGGTCTCCGGCTGAGCGGCGAGAAGTGCGATCGCCCGCTCGAAGTCGGCGCGGGTCCCGGAACGCCCGTAGGTCATCGACCCGATCAGGCGAACCTCGTGCACGACGAGGGTGCCGGCGTCGATCGGCGCCGGCACCGTGAAGACCCCGAGCACGACGACCGTTCCCCCCGGGCGGGCGAGGCGCACGGCCGTGGCGAGCGTCGGCGCGGTCCCGCCGACGGTCTCGATGACCAGGTCGACGGGCTGCGAACGCGCTGCCGCTCGCATCGCATCGTCGGCGTCGGAGCCGCGGAAGACCCGCGAGGCGCCGAGCTGCTCCGCGGCCTGCTGTTGGCGATCGTAGCGCGCGCTGACCCAGACGTCGCCGGCGCCGGCGCTGCGCGCAGCCGCGACCGACATCAGGCCGATCGTTCCCGCGCCGAGCACGGCCACCCGGTCGCCCGGCTCGATCCGAGCCAGGCGCAGGGCGTGGACGGCGACGGCGAGCGGCTCCGTGAGCGTCGCGACGTCGAGATCGACCGTATCCGGGAGCGGAAAGAGGCAACGCACCGGAACGCGCACGGCGTCGGCGAAGCCGCCGTCGACGGCGTTGCCGACGATGCAGAAGCGGGGACAGAGCTGGTAGTTGCCAGTCTGACAGTAGGAGCACGTTCCGCAGATCACCAGCGGTTCGACGGCCACGCGGGAGCCGATCTGCGCTTCGGCGCCGGCGCCGGCGGAGACGACGACACCTGCGATCTCGTGCCCCGGACACGCGGCCGGAGGGGGAAAGCCGCCGTGGTAGAAGTGCAGGTCGCTGCCGCACACCCCGCATCCGTGCACTTGGACGACGGCTTCTCCGGGGCCGGGCGTTGGCCAGCCCTGCTGCCGCAGCTCGATGACTCCGGCGCGGGGGCAGTGGGCGACTCGTATGCCTCGTTCGATTCGATCCACCATCGTCGGCGCCTGTTCCTCGTCAACCGTACGTGCGAATCACGAACCAGTACATGCCGAGTGCGAGTACGGCGGTCGACCCGCCCTCGGCGACGACGGTGTGCCAAGTCGGTCCGCGTCGCCGCAGCCAGACGAGGAGCGGCCATGCCGCGGCGACGACCGCGAGTTGGCCGGCTTCGACACCGAGATTGAAGCCGAGAAGCGCTGCGGCCACCCGGTCCGTCGGCAAGCCGGCTTCGGTCAGCATGGCGGCAAATCCGAAGCCGTGGATCAAGCCGAAGAGGAAGGCGATGCTCCAGCGCATGGTCGCGGCGCGGTCGACGATGCCGAACAAGCCGAAGTAGCACCACGTGAAGAGCGCCAGGCCCCCGAGCGTGAGCGCGGGCACGCTGCCGAAACCCAGGAGTGCGCCGATCGCCAGTGCCACCAGCGTGATGGCCGCTGCCGCGGGTAGCGCCCTGCCGCGGCCGTTGCGGTGCCAGAGGTTCTCGGCCGCGACCAACGCGATCGACAGGCCGATGAGCGCCTCAATCGGCGCGACGGCTGGGCGCACGTACCCGAGTACCATCAGGGCGAGCGTGAGACTGTGCGCGACCGTGAAGCCGGTGACGATCTTGGCGATCTCGAGGACGGAACCGCCGAGGAGCAGCAGGGCGAGGACGAAGGCGAGGTGGTCGTAGCCGGTGATGATGTGCTCGACGCCGAGCACGAAGTAGCCGGCGAGGCTGGTTCCCCCCGGCTCGGAGGCGGCATCGCCGCCGCCGAGGTCCCAGACGTTGCCGCGCGAAGACAGCACCTTCTCGTCGGCGAGATCGTCGTTCATCCGGACGCGGGCGAAGTGCAGGTGCTCCGGAGAGACGTCGGCGAGAATGGTGCTGCGAAGCTCGTAGCCTCCCTGCGCCGGGCAGCGGAGCTGCCACTCCCAGGTGACGAAGCCCGGCGCGCTACGCAGTGACCGCGGACCGTCGCTCACGCGGCAGGCTTGGCCGTCGCGCTGGAGAACCAGACGCTCGGGAAGGTAGCGCCGTAGGGCTTCGGCGCGTACGGATCCAGATCCACCAGCACCCCACGGGTAGCGCGTCAGATCGAGGTCGGTCAGTCGTACCGAAACGTGCGCAGCGTCGTCGCCGATGGTCCAGGTCGAGTAGGAGGTCCCCCGATCGTGAGCGATCACCGGCGGCGCCGGTGCGGCGGCGATGACGAGGAGGGCGACCAGGATCGGCCAGGGGCGATTCACGGAGTATCCTCGGCCGCGACGAGGTCGGCGGCGATCTCGACGTCGGCCCGCGCGCGCAGGTCGTCGAGGTAGGCGCGCAGTGCCTCGTTGGCCTTCCGTCGCTGGAACTCGGCGAGGACCTGCTGGCGCACGGCCTCGAATCCCGGAACTTGCGTCGCGCCCCGTTCGAGCAGCTGCAGAACGTGGTAGCCGGTGCTCGAGCGGATCGGCTCGGAGGTCTGCCCGGGTTCGAGCTCGAGCACGGTGCGGAGGGCGGTCGGGCCGAGGTAGTCGACCAGCTTGGCGGGGGGAAGCAAGGCGTCGGGGACGGGGGAGATGGGCGTGTCGCCCAGGCGGGCGTGAACCGCGGCGAACGGCTCGCCCGCCCGCAGCCGCTCGGCCGCCTCGCGGGCTCGATCGAAGGCGTCGTCGCCTGCGGCGAGGTTCGGCACGGACACCCAGATCTGACGCACGCGGTAGCGTCCGGTGCGGGCGAAGAATCCCTCGTTTTCGGCGAAGAAGGTGCGCAGCTCGGCGTCGCTGGCGTCGAGGTCGCCGTATTCGGCGACGACCGAGTCGACCATGGCCCGACTCAGATCCTTGCGAACCCGCGCGTCGTGGTGCGCCAGGCCGAGGTCGAGGCCGCGTTGAATCAAGAGCTCTTCCTCGATCAGGCGGTCGATCACGAATCGTCGCTGCTCGTCGCCGATGGGCGTGCGGGTGTCGCTGGCGAGAGCGTGGAGCAGGCGCTCGTAGTAGGCGCGTTCGACGATCTTGCCGTTGACACGTGCGGCGGCGTCGGCCGGCAGCTCCGACGAGACGACCTCGTTCGCCGAGAGCAGGCCGGCGGCGGCGGCGACGACGCCGACGAGCGTGCCGCACGCGAGTAGGACGAGGGAGCGTCGCTGGCCGGTACCAGCGCCTGCGTCGTGTGGTTGGTGCATAGAGGCGTCGTATGTGTTTGAGCCGGCGCCGACAAGAACACCGGCGCATGCCTCACGGTGCGGCCGCCGCAGCTCGATGCATGCGGCGGCAGTCGAAAAGCGACGATCTCGTCCGGGGTGCCCTGCTGGCACGCGCTTTGGTATGCAACGAGGGTCGGGAGGATGGTGACTCCATGATGGCATTGCTCGGATTTCTTCTCGCGGTTGCGCTTTTCTTTCACTACAAGCGCCGCCTCCGCCACTACCGCCACCGCTACGAGCTCGAAGAGGGGGACGGTCTTCCGGGTGCCGCCGTGCGCTGGCACGACCGCTGGCATCGGCAGTGGGCGGACAAGTTCGAACGCCAATCGCGCTGCCGCGCCGAAGAGCGCAAGCGCCCGCCGCGCGGCGCCGATCACGCCGAGAAGAGCGCTGATTCGGCCGCAAACGACGGCGAGGCCGACCGCGAGCGCCGTCTGTTGCGCCGTGCGCGCCGCCGCGCCGCTGCCGAGGCCGCGTTCTACACCCACCTGATGAGCTACCTCGGGGTGATGGCCTTTCTCGCCCTGACGAACTTGATGACGACGAGCTACCCGTGGTTCGTCTGGCCCGCGCTCGGCTGGGGCGTGGGGTTGTTCGCGCACTACATGGCGGTTTTCGGCTCGCGGATGATTCGCGAGCGCTACTTCGATCCGGCGATCGAACGCGAGGTGCGCCGCCAGCGGGCCGCGGCACACACCGAGAAGCGGGCCAGCATCGACGAGCTCTCGGCGACGATCGCACACGAGATCCGCAATCCCATCGCGGCGGCGAAGAGCCTGGTCCAGCAGATGGGAGAGGACCCGGGATCGATCGAGAACGTCGAATACGGGCGCGTCGCGCTCGACGAGCTCGACCGCGTGGAAAAGCGCATCGTCCACCTACTCAAGTACGCCAAGGACGAGGACTACGACTTCGACCACGTCGATCTGGCCGCCGTCGTCGACGCGTCGCTGACGCAGATGAAGGGCAAGCTCGACGCTTCCGGCGTGCACGTCGCCCGCAACTACATCGCCGGCCCCCGAGTCTTCGCCGATGCCGAGAAACTGCGCCAGGTGTTCAGCAACATCCTCGACAACGCGGCCGACGCGTTGGCCGACGGTGGCGGCCGCCTCGACCTCTTCGTCGAGAACGGCGGGCGGCATGCGACGGTGCGCCTCCGTGACGACGGACCGGGCATTCCCGAGGACCGCATCGATCGCATCTTCAACCCCTTCTTCACGACCAAAGAGCACGGCACCGGTCTCGGCATGGCGATCTCGAAGAAGATCGTCGAGTCGCACGAAGGCAGCATCGACGTCGTCAGTGAGCCGGGCAACGGCACGGAGTTCGTCGTCCAGCTGCCGTTGCCGCGGTGATTGCGATGGGCGAAGCGAAGGCCAGCGCCGGGCGCGTCCTGGTGGTCGACGACGAGAAAGCCATGCTCGTCGCGTTGCGGGGCTTGCTGCGCAAGGAAGGCTACGAAGTCGAGACCGCGTCGAGCGGCGAAGAGGCGTTGCCGCTGCTGGAAACGGGGCGCTTCCATCTCTTGATCACCGACCTCAGCATGCGGGGGATGAGTGGCATGGAGCTGCTCGAGCGCGCGCGCTCCGTGGATCCCGATCTCGAGGTGGTGATGATCACGGCCTACGGCTCGGAGAAGGTCGCCGTGGAGGCGATGAAGGCCGGTGCGGCCGACTACGTGCCCAAGCCGTTCGACAACGACGAGATGCGGGTCGTGGTGCAGCGCGTCGTCGACACGGGTCGGCTGAAGCGCGAGCACCGACGGCTCCTCGAGCAGGTGCAGGGAAGCTACTCCTTCGAGCGCATCGTCGGTCGCAGCGCCGCCATGAAGCGCGTCTTCGACACCATCGATCGCGTCGCCGACACCGACGTCACGGTGCTCGTGCGCGGCGACAGCGGCACCGGCAAGGAGCTGGTCGCCCACGCGCTGCACTACCGGAGCCCGCGGCGGAGCAAGCCGCTGGTCAAGATGAACTGCGCGGCGTTGAGTCGGGATCTCGTCGAGAGCGAGCTCTTCGGTCACGAGCGCGGCGCCTTCACCGGCGCCACCGCCCGCCGCGAGGGCAAGTTCGAGGCCGCTCACGGCGGGTCCCTGTTCCTCGACGAGGTCGGCGACATGCCGCTCGAGACGCAGGCCAAGCTGCTGCGCGCCATCCAGGAGAAGGAGTTCGAGCGCGTCGGCGGCAACGAACCGATCCGCGTGGACGTGCGGCTGATCGCGGCGACGCACCACGATCTGCGCGCCGAGGTGGCGGCCGGTCGATTCCGCGAGGACCTCTTCTACCGGCTCGATGTCGTCGAGATCCTGGTTCCTTCCCTCGCCGAGCGTGCCGAGGACATTCCGCTCCTCATCGACCACTTCCTCAAGGAGGCGGCCGAACGCTTCGCGCGCCCGCTCAAGCCGTTGACCGGAGATGCCCTGCGCGCCTGCTTGCAGCAGCCCTGGCGGGGCAACGTCCGCGAGCTGCGGTCGGCGGTCGAGCGCGCGATGTTGCTCGCACGCGGCGAGCAAATCGAGGTTGGCGATCTGTTCGGCGGGGCGAGCTTGGAGGCGCCCGCCGCCGTCGTCACGGCGGGCGCCGGCGACGAAGCGAAGTTGTGGTGTCGAGAGGCCAAGGAGCGGGTAGTCGCCGACTTCGAGCGCGCATTCCTCGTCGAGGCGTTGCGACGCCACGACGGCAACATCACCCGTGCGGCCGAAGAGGTCGGCATGTATCGGCAGAACTTCCAACAGAAGATGCGTGATCTCGGAATTCGCGCCGAAGACACGTGATCCCGAAGGGGACCAGAAGGAGGAACGCACGATGGGCATCGTTTCCCGCATACGCAATCTCGTCGAAGGAGCTTTCGGCCAGTGGCTGAAGCGACGCGAGCATCAGAACCCGGGGGCTGTCTACGAAGCGGCGATCCAGGCGCGAACGCGCCAGTATGGGAAGCTTCGCGAAGCGGCGGCGGGGGTGATCTACATGCGCGGCAAGTTGACGGACGACCTGCAGAGGAGGCGGGGCGAGCTCGACGCCATCCAGCGCGAGCTCGGCGCCGCTGCCGATCGCGACGACGACGAGCTGGCTCTCGCGCTGATCGGCCGGCGCAACCACCTGCAGGCCGAGGTCGATCGTCTCGCGCAGGAGGTGCGCGAGGTGGCCGACGAGGCCGAGGCGGCCAAGCGCAACCTGGTCGCATTTCAGGGCGAGATCGGCCGGCTGCGCGACGAGAAGGTGCGCATGATCGCCAAGTGGGCGAACGCGCGGGCGCGGCGT
>CALJUJ010000313.1 GCA_937975525.1 uncultured bacterium | reverse complement strand
GACACTTTGCGCTCGCCTGCAGGCGCTTGTTCTGGCAGTTCGCGCACTCGACCAGGTTCCCCTGAGGACGCGAGAGTAGGTAGATGATCAGTCCGATGACTCCGGTGAACATCACGAGGATCATCCAGATGGCTGCGCTGTCCATGCCGCGACTCTTCGCGTCACGCGCGACCCAGACCAGGATCGCGATGTTCAAGGCGATGATCGCGACGATCAGGAACAAGAAGCCGCCCGAGCACGCCGCGCAAGCGGCGGCAGCCTGCTCATCGGACATCGGGCGGGGCTGCTGGGCCCAGGCGACTGCGGGGTGAAGATACAGGGCTGCCGGGGCAAATCTCATGGTTCGTGATCTCATGCTGGCCTCCAGTTGATAGAAAAACTCATCGTGAGCGGGCTCATGCGAACAAGGTGATGATGATGTCAACTGCATGTAGGGGCTCGTGATGACCTCCGCCGGGCGACGTGGCGACGCCGGCGCTGGCTTGCATTGGTGTCGTGTGCGGCCGCCTGTGGTCGTGCGGGCGAGATGCGCGCATCGACGTGTGCTGTGGCAGGAATTGCCTTGAGGCGCACGGGCGCGCCTCCGGTCGGCGGCAACGCGATCAGGCCAATGGGCGTGAGAAAAGGGCTGGCCGTAGCGCGTTCGCGCGGCGATCGGTGGCTGTTGCGATGCGAGGAGCGGATGATTGCTGCGGCCGTTCCCCGGGGGAGTATTTCCCGGGGTCAGCGGCAGCTAAAGCGAAACGCGCGTGAGCTGGTTTGGTTCGATGCGGACGTCGTCGACGACGCCGTCGTCCCCGCCCACAGCTTCGATCCGGTACGTGCCAGCAGGAAGTACGATCTCGGCGCCGCCCACGATTCCTTCGCCCGCTACGTTGCCTTCGCGGTCGAGGACGCGAAAGGGGCCCGAGATGACCGTGCGGAGCGACTGCGCCAGCTCGTCGGCATTGCGCGCATCGAAGTACCCGCCACCGCCGAGTTCGGCCCATGTCTCGAAGTCGGCTCGGAGCTCGGCGTCGTCGATGGCAAACCCGACGATGGAGATCTGGACATCGAGGCCGCGTGCCCGCAGGTCGCGAATGACGGTGGCCGGTCGTCCGTCGCACGTCTCCTCGCCGTCGGTGATCAACACCACGGTCTTCGGCCCCGTCGCACCGGCGAGGTCGCTGGGTACCTTGGCCAGTGAGTCGGCGATGGGAGTTTTCGCCAAATTCATGGCGTCGATTGACGCGATGCGCGCTGCCGCTGCGTCGCGGCGGAGCGGGCCGAGCGGAATTTCCAAATCGGTGCGGCAGGAGTCTGCTTCTTTGTGCCCGAATACGCGGAGTGCGAAGGCGCGATCTTCGCTGAGGTGATCGCGGACGAGCTCGCCGAGGACACGTCGAGCAGTCTCGATGCGGCGCTCACCGTTCTCTCGTTTGAGCATGCTTCCCGATGCGTCGAGGATCAGCTCGACGGCGCCACTCCCCGATGCGGCTCCGACCGTCCTCTCGCCCTCGCGGACGACGACGAGACGCCCGGCTGGTTCGATCGTGAGTTCTCTTCGCGCGAGGATGTTCGCCGACTGAGCGGTTACATAGCGAATCTCGTGTCTGCCGGATCCGTCGGGCAGCCTCAGGAGTACGGGGT
>CALJUJ010000312.1 GCA_937975525.1 uncultured bacterium | reverse complement strand
CGCTTGAGCCGAGCGTACCGAGCGATTTACGTGATCCGCCGAGGTGGCGCGGTGGAGTTCGTATGTGTCGAAGAGGTGAGCAAGCATGACTACTAAGGCGAAGACGCAGAGCCAACAGGCTCGGAAGTACCTGGAGAAGCTGTCGGGCGGGCCGCTGACCTTCGGCGGATTGCTGACGGCGATCCGTGAAGGGGAAGAGATGGCGCAGGTCGACTTTGCAGAGAAGCTGGGCATTTCCCGCTCGCACCTGTGCGACATCGAGAAGGGGAGAAAAGTTGTTGCCGCCGCACGCGCCGCCCGCTTCGCAAGAATCCTCGGCTACCCACCGGAGAGCTTCGTCGCACTCGCACTGCAGGCGCAGGTCAACGAGGCTGGACTCAAGCTCAACGTGACCGTCGAAGCGGCATAGCTGTCTCTTGCAGGCGTTCCCCGAAAAAACAAAAGGCCCTGCAACTCCTAAGAATTGCAGGGCCTCGATTGGTTGCGGGGGGAGGATTTGAACCTCCGACCTTCGGGTTATGAGCCCGACGAGCTACCGAACTGCTCCACCCCGCGTCGCGTTGGGTTGCCGAACCTAGCCAAGCCCGTGCACGGAGTCAAGGTGCGCGTGGCTCCCGGTCGTGCCTCGCTCTGATTTCAATCGCGAGGAACGGGGACAGTCCCCATTGCCGCGTAGCGGCCCGAAGGGTGCTTTCGCACGATGGGGACTGTCCCCTTCGAATCGCCCACGCGCGTTGACTCCCCCGGGGGCGACCGATACACCCTTGCCACCGTCGAAACCGGCCCCATGGTCCCGGAAATCCAGGCGACGCGAGGGGCCCAGCCCGGTCTCGGATCCAACGACTCAGCATGCCCGCCGACAGCGACCTCACCGACCTCGAAGCGGCCCGCCGCAAGAAGCTCGAGGACCTGCGCGCCCGCGGCGTCGATCCCTACCCCAACGACTTCGCCCCGGAACACACCGCCGCCGACGTCCACGCGCGCTGCGGCAGCGCCTCCCAGGAAGACCTCGACGGCGGCGCCGACGCGGTCTCCGTCGCCGGCCGCATCGTCGGCCTGCGCTCGTTCGGCAAGGCCGCCTTCCTCCACCTCCAGGACCGCTCCGGCAAGATCCAGGCGTACGTTCGCAAGGACATCGTCGGCGCCGACACCTTCCAGACCTTCAAGGCGATGGACCTCGGCGACTTCGCCGGCGTCGTCGGCCGGCCGTTCCGCACCAAGACCGGCGAGCTCTCCATCGAAGCCGCGGAGATCCGCCTGCTCACCAAGGCGCTGCGCCCGCTGCCCGAGAAGTGGCACGGCCTCACCGACGTCGAGGCCCGCTACCGGCAGCGCTACCTCGACCTCGTCGCCAACGCCGAGGTACGCGAGACCTTCCGCGTCCGCTCGCGCATCATCGACGGCATCCGCCGCTTCTTCACCGCCCGCGACTTCATCGAGGTCGAAACGCCGATGATGCAGCCGATCCCCGGCGGCGCCGCGGCGCGGCCGTTCGTCACGCATCACAACGCCCTGGGCATGGACCTCTACCTGCGCATCGCCCCCGAGCTCTACCTCAAGCGCCTGCTCGTCGGCGGCTTCGACCGCGTCTTCGAGATCAACCGCAACTTCCGCAACGAGGGCATCTCCGTACGCCACAACCCCGAGTTCACCATGCTCGAGTTCTACTGGGCGTACGCGACCTACGAGCATCTCATCGGCCTCACCGAAGAGCTCGTCGTCCAGCTCGCCGACGACATCCTCGGCACCCGCCAGTTTCCCTACGGCGAGCACACCATCGACGTCTCGCCGCCGTGGCGCCGCATCCGCATTCCCGAGTACGTCGCCGACAAGGCCGGCTTGCCGCTCGACAAGATTCTCGACCTCGACCTCGAAACGATCCGCGCCGCGGCGCAGGCGCTCGGCGTGCGCGTCGACCCGGACCTCGAGAAACACCACGGCGTCAACGCCCCGGGCTACATGCTCACCGAGGTCTTCGAAGGCGCCGCCGAGCCCGAGCTGATCCAGCCGACGTTCGTCACCGATTTCCCCGCGGCGGTATCGCCGCTCGCGCGCCGCAGCCGCGAGCGGCCGAACTTCGTCGACCGCTTCGAGACCTACGTCGTCGGCCGCGAGATCTGCAACGCCTTCTCCGAGCTCAACGACCCGGACGACCAGCGCGCTCGCTTCGAGGCGCAGCTCGCCGCGCACGCCGCCGGCGACGCCGAGGCGCACGTCATGGACGAGGACTTCCTGCGCGCCCTCGAGCACGGCATGCCGCCGGCGGCCGGCGAGGGCGTCGGCATCGACCGGCTGGTCATGCTGTTCACCAACTCGCCGTCGATCCGCGACGTCATCCTCTTCCCGCACATGCGCGCCGCCCGTGGCCTCGGACCCGAGATCCACGCCGTCGACGAGCCGAGCGAAGCCTGAGCTCCACGCACCGCCCCCACCATGCGCTACGAGCTCTTCATCGGCCTTCGCTACCTCCGGGCCAAGCGCAAGGAGGCCTTCATCTCGCTGATCACGGTCATCGCCGGCCTCGGCGTCATGCTCGGCGTCATGACGCTGAACGTCGCGCTGGCGATCATGACCGGCTTCGAGGAGGACCTTCGCGACCGCATCCTCGGCTTCAACCCGCACGTTCTCGTTCTCAGCGTCACCGGCCGCTTCGGCGACTACGACCGGGTCGTCGCCGACATCAAGGAGTTTCCCGAGGTCGAAGCCGCCGGGCCCTTCATCTTCGGCCAGGTGATGCTGTCCGCCGGGGAGCAGGTGTCCGGCTCGATCGTGCGCGGCATCGACCCCGCGGCCGACGAGGTCACCGAGCTCAGCCGCCATCTCCTCCAGGGGGCGGTCGCGGACCTCGAGCGCACCTACGAGGTCACGCTCGACGAGGCCGGCCACCGCGTGCACCTGCCGGGCCTGATCGTCGGCAAGGACATCAGCCGCCAGCTCGACGTCGGCGTCGGTGCGGTGGTCTCGGTGATCTCCCCCGTGGCGTCGCCCACGGCGGTGGGCATGCTGCCGCGCATCAAGCGCTTCGTCGTCGCCGGCGTCTTCGACTCGGGCATGGCCGAGTACGACTCGTCGCTGGTCTACATGTCGCTCGAGCGGGCGCAATCGTTCTTCCAGCTCGGCGACGCCGTCACCGGCATCGAGGTGCGCGGCCGCGACCTCTACGCCGCCGACGTCTTGAGCGAGGAGATCTACGAGAAGCTCGGCTTCCCGTTTCGCGTCCGCAACTGGATGGAGATCAACCGCAATCTGTTCTCGGCGTTGCAGCTCGAGAAGACGGTGTACTTCATCGTGCTGATGCTCATCATTCTGGTCGCCGGCTTCAACATCGTCGCGACGCTGATCATGGTCGTGATGGAGAAGCGCAAGGACATCGCGGTGCTCAAGTCGATGGGCGCGACGGCGGCGAGCGTCGGCCGCATCTTCGTCTTCAAGGGCATGGTCATCGGCCTCGTCGGCACCGCGCTCGGCAACGTCTTCGGCTACATCGCCTGCTGGGCGCTGCGGCGCTACGAGTTCATCGACCTGCCCGAGGGTGTGTTCTACGTGAACACCGTCCCCGTGCGCATGCATCCGGAGTACTTCGCGATCGTCACCCTCGCTTCGCTCGCGGTCTGCCTGCTCGCCACGCTCTACCCGGCGCGCCAGGCCTCGCGCCTCACCCCGGTCGACGTGATCCGCTATGAGTGACGCCCTGATTCAGGCGACGGCGCTGTCGAAGATCTACGGCGACGGCAAGCGGGTGGAGGTCCTGCGCGACCTCGACCTGAGCGTGGCGCCCGGCGAGTCGATCTCGATCGTCGGCCAGTCGGGCGTCGGCAAGAGCACGCTGCTGCACGTCCTCGGCACGCTCGACCAGCCGACGTCGGGCCAGGTGTGGTTCGACGGTACCGACATCTTCGCTCTCGGCGACCGCGGCCAGGCGGCGTTTCGCAACCGCGAGGTCGGCTTCATCTTTCAGTTTCATCACCTGTTGCCCGACTTCACGGCGCTGGAGAACGTGATGATGCCGCTGCTCATCGCCGGCGCCGGCGCCGCCGAGGCCGAGCGCCGGGCGCTCGGGCTGCTCGAGGAGGTCGGGCTCGCCGAGCGCACCACGCACAAGCCTGGCGAGCTCTCCGGCGGCGAGCAACAGCGCGTTGCGGTGGCGCGCGCCGTCGCCCAGAAGCCGCGCGCGATCCTCGCCGACGAGCCGACCGGAAATCTCGATCCGGCGACCAGCGCCGACGTGCACGGCCTGCTGATGCGCCTCAATCGCGACCACGGCATCAGCCTGGTCATCGTCACGCACAATCTCGAGCTCGCCCGTTTGACCGATCGGGTCCTGCGATTGGAGAATGGGCAGCTGCACTCGTGAATTGATGAAGGATCGCGGACACGGCAGGCGGCAACGGCAGGGTGGCGGGCGGACGGCGTGGTGCGTCCTGCTCGCGGCAGCCGTGCTCGCGGCGGCTCCGGCGGCGGCGCAGCTGCCGATCGGTCAGCTCGACGGTGACCTTCTCGACGGGCCGGCCCCAGCGCCGACGCCGGCGAGTCCCGTCGCCGACACGCCGATCGTCGAGGAACCGGTGTTCGACGACGTCGGTGCCGATCCGACGGGGGCCGACGTCGCCCCGGCGGCGGCGGTCGAAGCCGCCGCCGAGCCGGCCGGGGTCCCCGAGGCACCGCCGCCCGCGGCGGTGCCGGCGGAGCCGCCGGCAGCCGTCGTCGAGGC
>CALJUJ010000311.1 GCA_937975525.1 uncultured bacterium | reverse complement strand
GCACCGGGGCACACGAGCGATCGTCGGGAAGCTCGATCCACACGTCGGTTTCGCCGTCCGGCGCCGCCGGCGCTTCGTCGACCTCCGGCGCGACCACGGGAGCCTCCGCGGCTTCGCCGCCGTCGATCGCCGTCGCCGCCTGGTTCGCTTCGCCGGCCACGGTCGATGTCGCCGCGACCCAACGGCCGCGTGCCGTGCGCTCGAACACCCGCGTCGTCGCGCCGACGGCGGCACCCGGCGTCCAACCCGAGCCGCGCTCGCGTGCGAACAGACGCACCTCGAGCCAGTCGTCGCGCCGCAACTCGAGGATGACGAGCGGCTCGACGGCCACGCGGCGCGCATGCAGCTCGAGCGCAGCATCGATGTTGGCGAAGCTCGCCGCGAGGCGAGGCAGAGTCGTCAGGCGCTCGGCTTTCGGAACCTCGATGGCGGGCGTCGCCGTGAATGCCTCCAGGACTTCGTCGGGTGGCACCTCGACCAACGGCCACAGCGCACCGTCGGCCACCAGCATCGGCGCTGGCCCGCCGCGGCGCATCGGAGCGACCAGCACCGTGCGCTCGAGGCGCCGGCGCCGACCGTCGTCCCACGCCGCATAGAGACCGATCATCACGCGGTCGCCCTCGCCGAAGACCTCGGGCTGCAGGCGCACGCCTGCAGGCTCGCACCGCACCGGCTCGCCGGGACGAATGCCGGCGCGCTCGGCCAGGGCAGTGGCCACGTCGGCGGACCAGACGAGCAGCTCGCGCGGCGCCTGGCGTACGCACAGATCCGCGACGAGCGTGGGATCGACGTCGAAGCAGGACTGTCGCGATCCGCTCGGCACCGCACCGACGAAGCGGTCCAGCAGGTTCGCCTCCGTGGACGACAGGACGCGCGGATCGCGTGAGATCTCGCCGACCAACTGCGCGAGTTGCTGAGCGGTCCGTGGCTCGTCCACCAGACGAGCCGAGGTCAATTGCGCTTCCAGCGTCAGGTGGCAGCCGTCGCCTTCGCGCAGGCCGACGGCGAAACGCAGTTGTTTCTTGCCGGCGGCGGTACGTTCCGCCGCCCACTGCTGCAGCAGTCCCTGCACCTCGTCGCGTCGACCTTCGGCGTAGCGCCGCTCGAGATCCTTGCGGGAGCCGAACGCCCGCAACGCCGCCGGCACCGACGGTGCGCCGATGCGCTCGGCGATCGCCTTCGCCAGCTGCCAGCACATGAGCTCTGCATCGGGCTCTTCGAGGATCTCGGCGAACGGCAGGCGCACCGCGCTGATCCCGGAGACTTCGCTCGCCTGCAGCAGGGACTCGAGCGCTCGCACCCGCTCCCAGACGTCGTCGGCCTCCATGAGCTGGCGCAGGAACCGATTCTCCAGCTCCGATCCACGGGTAGCCGGCGCGCTCGCCGGCGGTCGCGAGCGCGGCGGCCCGGGCGTCGCTCCGACCAGCACTTCCGCGACGGCGTAGGCGTGCTTGCATTCGTAGCTCACCGGGCACGAGCAGCCGTGGTCCCAGTCGTCGCCGTCCCAGTACCAGCTCGTCGTGTAGTCTTCGGTGCCGCTGACCGTCGCGACGATCGCGTCGTCGGGATCGAGGCGCAGCGCATCGACTCGCCCGGTCTTGGCGTAGAGGTGGCCGCGCTCCTGCATGCGGGCGGGAAAACGGCCGAGCTCGCGCGCCAGCGCGGCGCGGCGTTGGCCTACGCCCAGGACGGACTCGACGGGATCGGGGAGGCGGCGCAGCATCGACCTACCAAGGTGCCGCGCCCTCTGCGGCGAAGCAAGTTCGCGAACGGCAAGTTTCAGGGTCCGACGAAACGGACGGGGTCGCGACCCTCCATCATGCGTGGGGTGAGGACGTACGTTCCCTCGACGGCCGAGCTCCAGATCGACCCGGACGGCTGATCGCCGCCGGCGCTGAGGACGTAGGCGGCGCCCGAGACCACGGCGCCGCCGGCCGCGAAGACGAGCTTCGCCGGAAGGTACAGGGCGTTGGCGAGGACCGTGCCGACGTAGGTGGCGGCGCCGTGCTCCTCGCTCTTCGACGACTCCACCGACGCGGCGCCACCGGCGGCGGCTCCGGCGCCGCCGACGACCAGCAGCGCGCATCCCGGCGTGGAGAGCAGCGTTGCCAGCGCCAGGCCGGCGATCCAGGTGCGGGAGAGCCGATGGGAAGCGGTGGATCGGGGCATGGGTTCTCCTCGAAGCATCATGGGCGCGAGCCTACGGCGCGCGCAGCGATTCGACAACGGCAATCGCACCACCGCAAGCACCGACGGAGCGACGCGGCCACCGCCGCCGGTCGGCGGTGGCTACAAGCGCCGGCGCCAACGTGGTAGGACCCAAAGCGATATGTCCTCCGCCTCCGTCGACACCGAGCGCGCCGGCGCCACGCTTCACCTGCGCATCGGCGGCAGCTGGGATCTCGAGGCCGGCATCCCCACACTCGACTCGTTCGCCGCGGAGCTCGGCAAAGGCCCGACCGACCGGGTTGCGCTCGTGGGCGACGACCTCGGCGCCTGGGACTCGTCTTTGCTGACGTACCTCGTGCGCCTCGATGCGCTTTGCGCCCAGAGCCAACTCGAAGTCGACCGCAGCGGCTTGCCCGAAGGGGTCCGGAGGCTGCTTGCTCTCGCCGAAGCGGTGCCCGAGCGCAGCGGAGCCCGCGGCGACGCGGTCGACGAGCCCCTCCTCGCGCGGATCGGCCCGGCGACGCTGACCTCGCGCGACGCCGGCCGCGAGATGATCGCTTTCGTCGGCGAGGCGACGCTCTCGTTCGGCCGCCTGTTCACCGGGAGCGCGCGCTTCCGGCGCTCCGACCTGCTCGTCTTCATCCAGCAAGCGGGCGCCGAAGCCCTGCCGATCGTCACGCTGATCAGCTTCCTCGTGGGGTTGATCCTCGCCTTCGTCGGCGCCGTGCAGCTGCAGCAGTTCGGCGCCTCGATCTACGTCGCCGATCTCGTCGGCATCGCCATGGTGCGCGAGATGGGGGCGATGATGACCGGCATCGTGATGGCCGGGCGCACGGGCGCGGCATACGCCGCGCAGCTCGGCAGCATGAAGGTGACGCAGGAGATCGACGCGCTGCGGACGATGGGCATCGCGCCGCTCGATTTCCTGGTGCTGCCACGGATGATCGCCCTCGCCATCATGATGCCGCTGTTGTGCCTGTACGCCGACGTCGTCGGCATCCTCGGCGGCGCGGCGGTCGGCATCGGCATGCTCGACCTGTCGCCGACCGCCTACTATCTGCAGACCAACGCGGCGGTGACCGTCGGCCACCTCGTCGGCGGCATCTTCAAGGCCTCGGTCTACGGCGTGCTCATCGCACTCGCCGGCTGTCTGCGCGGCATGCAATCCGGCAACAGCTCGTCGGCGGTCGGCGAGGCGACCACCAATGCGGTGGTGACGAGCATCGTCGCGATCATCGTCGCCTGCGGGATCTTCGCCGTTCTCTTCTACGTGCTCGGGATCTGAACCATGGGCGAAGCGCACATCACGGTCCGCAACCTGACGATGGCGTACGGCAGCTTCGTGCTGATGCGCGATCTCGACTTCACCGTCGACCGCGGCGACGTCTTCATCATCATGGGCGGCAGCGGATGCGGCAAGAGCACGCTCCTGCGCCACCTGATCGGCCTCATCCAACCGGCCAAGGGCGAGATCTGGTACGGCGACCACAACTTCACGGCCGCCGAGCCCGAAGAGCGCGAGGCGATGTTGCGGCGCTTCGGGGTGCTCTACCAGAGCGGCGCCTTGTGGAGCTCCATGACGTTGGCGGAGAACATCGGCCTGCCTCTCGGCGAGTTCACCGACCTGAGCCCCAAGGAGATCCGCGAGGTCGCCTCGCTCAAGCTGGCGCTCGTCGGCCTCAAGGGCTTCGAAGACTATTTCCCGTCGCAGATCTCCGGCGGCATGCAGAAGCGCGCCGGCCTCGCGCGGGCGATGGCGCTCGACCCGGAGGTGCTGTTCTTCGACGAGCCCTCTGCCGGGCTCGACCCGATCAGCTCCCACCTGCTCGACCAGCTGATCCTCGAGCTCCGCGACAGCCTCGGTGCCACCGTCGTCGTCGTCACCCACGAGCTGGCGAGCATCTTCGCCATCGGCAGCAACAGCGTGTTCCTCGATCCGGGCACCAAGACGATGATCGCCTCCGGGCCGCCGCGCGAGCTGCTCGCCCACCATGACGACCCCCGCGTGCAGGAGTTCCTGCGGCGCGGCGAGAAGGGATAGAAAGAGAAGATGGGCAAACGCGCCAATCCCGCCGTCGTCGGCGGCTTCGTCGTCGGCGCCGTGGTGATTCTCGTCACCGCCGTCGCGCTGTTCGGCTCCGGGCGGCTG
>CALJUJ010000310.1 GCA_937975525.1 uncultured bacterium | reverse complement strand
GTCAAGGTTCCCGGCCGACCGGACAATCTCAACAAGAACCTCGAGCTGGCGATGCGCGTCGCCGACTACATGGAGTTCGCCGAGCTGATGGCGCGCGACGCGCTGCAACGCACCGAATCGTGCGGCTGTCATTTTCGCGAAGAGAGCCAGACGCCGGAAGGCGAGGCGCTGCGCGACGACGACAACTTCTCCTACGTCGCCGCGTGGGAATGGAAGGGCGAGGGACAGGCTCCCGAAATGCACAAGGAGCAGCTCGACTTCGAGTTCGTCACCCCCTCGCAGCGAAGCTACAAGTAGGAAGCAACCATGAAGGAAGCCAAACAGCTGAATCTTCGATTGCGGGTGTGGCGGCAGCCGAACCGCACGTCGCCCGGCCGCTTCGTGGAGTACCCCGCCAAGGACATCTCGCCGGACATGTCGTTCCTCGAGATGCTCGACGTCGTCAACGATCGACTCATCCTCGATGGAGAGGAGCCGATCGCTTTCGACTACGACTGCCGCGAGGGCATCTGCGGGTCCTGCGGCATCATGATCAACGGCGTCGCCCACGGACCGCAGCCCGGCGTGACGACTTGCCAGCTCTACATGCGGCACTTCCGCGACGGCGCAGTGATCACGCTGGAGCCGTGGCGTGCGAAGGCGTTTCCAGTGCTCAAGGACCTCGTCGTCGACCGCAGCGCCTTCGACCGCATCATCGCTTCGGGAGGCTACGTCAGCATCAACGCCGGCAGCGCGCCCGACGCCAACGCGACGCCGATCCCGAAGGAGAGCGCCGACGCCGCCTTCGACTCGGCCACCTGCATCGGCTGCGGCGCCTGCGTCGCCGCCTGCAAGAACGCTTCGGCCGCGCTGTTCGTCGGAGCCAAGATCACCCACCTGTCCTTGTTGCCGCAGGGTCAGATCGAGGGCGACAAGCGTGTCGTGGGGATGATCGAGCGCATGGAAGCCGAGGGCTTCGGCTCGTGCTCCAACGAGGGCGAGTGCGAGGCGGTCTGCCCGAAGGGCATCTCGCTGTCGAACATCGCCAACCTCAACCGCAAGTACTTCCGCGCCAGTATCCGCAAGCTCTGGTCCTGATCCGCAGGCGCCACCGAGGCCTCGGGCAACCCCCGCGGCCTCGGCGCCGGTCGGCGCACCGCTGAACGACTTCCCGCGAACGCACGTTCGATCCCCCGGCAACTGACTTTGCCGGGGGCCCTTGCTACCGTTCGCGCGTGCCCGCCATCAGCCACCACCACTTCTCCGAGGAAGCGCAGCTCGCCACGCGCGCGGCGATCCGCGACGCCGGCGGCAACGAAGTCTTTCTCCTCGGCACGCTCGACGATTCCGGCGCGGTCGCCTCGGTGCGCGTGCTGGCGCGCGGCAACCGCGGCGCCGTGCCGGCGCTGCTGCAGATTCCGCGGCCGGGCGAGGTGGTCATCCACAACCACCCGAGCGGCGACCTGACCCCGTCCGGCGCCGATCTCGACATCGCATCCGCACTCGGCAACGACGCCGTCGGCGCCTTCATCGTCGACAACGACGTCAGGTCGATCTACGTCGTCGTCGAACCGCACCGACCCGAGTCGACCACCAGAATCGATGGCTCCGCCGAGCGCGATCTGCTGAGCCCCGGCGGCGCCGTCGCGGCGGCGCTCGAGGGCTACGAGCATCGTCCGCAGCAACTGGAGATGCTGCATGCCGTCGTCGGCGCCTTCAACGATGGCACGACGCTCACCGTCGAGGCGGGCACGGGCACCGGCAAGTCGCTCGCCTACTTGATCCCCGCGGTCGACTGGGCGCTGCGCAATCGCGAGCGAGTGATCGTCTCGACACACACGATCCACCTGCAGGAGCAGCTCATCGGCAAGGACTTGCCGCTGCTGACCGAGAAGGTCGGGCGCGACGTGCGCGCCGTCCTCGTCAAGGGCCGCGGCAACTATCTGTGCCAGCGCAAGGCGGCGCAGGTTCGCAGCCAGCCGGCGCAGCTGATCGAGGACGACCTGGCGCGCGAGCTCGCCGAGGTGCTCGCTTGGGCCGAACGTACCAAGGACGGCAGTCTCGGCGACCTGGCGGTGCGGCCGCGGCCCGAGGTCTGGGAACAGGTCGTCTCCGAGAACGACAACTGCCTGCGCGCCCGCTGCCCGCACTACTCCACGTGCTTCTTCTATACGGCGCGCCGCAACGCGGCGCTCGCCGACTTGATCGTCGTCAACCATCACCTCTTGATGGCCGACCTCGCCCTGCGGGCCGAGCTCGGCAGCTATTCGCAGAACGCGGTACTGCCGCCGGCGAACCGCATCATCGTCGACGAGGCTCATCATCTCGAAGACGTATCCACGAGCTATTTCGGCGTCCGCATCACGCTCCGCGCGATCGAACGCCTCTTCGGCCGCCTGCAGAGCGCGACCGCTCCGCACAAGGGAATCCTGCCCGCCCTGCAGGTACAGCTCGAGGCGATCACGCATCCGGACGACCAAGTGGTCGCCGAAGGGGCGGCCCGGGTGATCCAGGAGCGCCTGCTCGCCCGGCGTCCAGGACTGCTGGCGCAGGCGCAGCAATCGTTCACGGAGATTCTCGCCGCCTTCGAGGGGCTCGCCGGCCAGGGTCTCGCCAGCGGCCACGACTACAAGCTGCGTATCGTCCGCGACGTGCGCGACGGCCCGTTCTGGAGTCTCGTCGACAACGGCCTGCGCCGGCTCGGCACCGCACTCGCCGACTTCGCGAACGACTTCGAGCCGCTGCGCGAGCGCCTCGAATCGTTCGGAGAGGAATCCGAGAAGCGGTTGCTCGCGCTGGCGACCGAGGTCCGCGCCCTGCAGGGCCGCATCGCCCACCAAGCCGCGGCGCTGCAGACGTTCGTCGAGGAAGACGAGGCGGTCTGCACCTGGATCGAAGCGCGCCATCGCGGCCGCTTCGGGAAGTCGCTCAGCTTCCACGCCGCGCCCATCCGCGTCGCCGAACGCTTGCGCGAGGCGTTGTTCGAGCAGTTCCCGACGGTGGTGTTGACGTCGGCGACGCTGACCGTGGGCAAGAGCTTCGCGTATCTGCACGACCGCCTCGGCCTCGCCGAGCTCGAAGAACGGGCGAGGGTGCGCACCCTGCGCGTCGACTCGCCCTTCGACTTCGAGCGGCAGGCACTGCTCGCGGTTCCACGCGATTTCCCCGAGCCCGCACACCGCAACTACGAAGCGGCCCTGGCGGCCGCGATCGCACGCATCGCCCGCGCCGCCGGCGGCGGCACCTTCGTCCTGTTCACTTCCTACGGCGCGCTGCGTCGTGCGGCAGACGCGCTCGAAGACGACCTCAGGGCGGCCGGGCTGGCCGTTCTCCGGCAGGGCGATGCCAACCGCCACATGCTCCTCGAGCGCTTTCTCCGCGAGCCCCGCTCGGTGCTGTTCGCGACGGATAGCTTCTGGGAAGGCGTCGACGTGCGCGGCGATGCGCTCCGTGGCGTCATCATCACCAAGCTGCCGTTCCGAGTGCCGACCGAGCACATTGAGGAAGCCCGGGTCGAGGAGATCGCCAGACGGGGCGGCAATCCGTTCCGCGACCACGCGCTGCCACAGGCCGTGCTCAAGTTGAAGCAGGGGTTCGGACGGCTGATCCGCTCGCGCAGCGACCACGGCGCGGTCGTCCTGCTCGACAGCCGCGTGGTGAACAAGTCGTACGGTCGAGTGTTCCTCGAGTCACTGCCGCCAGCGCGACGCCTGGTGGCGAACCAACGCGATGTCCTGCAAGCCGTCGAGAGCTATTTCGCCGCTTCGCGGACCAGCAAGGCCGAAGCCCCGCGAGCGTCCTGAGCAGCGCCCGTGGCGGACGAGCCGACGAGGCTCGTGTCCAGACGCAGCGGCAGACTCACCATGATGCGGTCCGCACGCAACGGCCTCATAACCATGCGGCCGCGCCCGTGGTCGAGCTCGGTGTCGAGCTCGATCGATCCTCCGAGCAACTCCACGAGACGGGCGACGATGTGCAGTCCCAGACCGGCGCCCCCGTAGCGGCGGTGGATCTCCTCGCTCCCCTGACGGAACGGCTCGCAAACGTGGTCGCGGATCTCCGGCGCGATTCCGATCCCCGTGTCGCGCACACTCAGCAGCACACCCCCGTCCCGTGGTTGCGCTTTCACCACGACCTCGCCGTGATCCGTGAACTTCAACGCGTTGTGCACGAGATTGCTGAGAATCATTCTCAGCTTCACCG
>CALJUJ010000309.1 GCA_937975525.1 uncultured bacterium | reverse complement strand
TGATCTCGACCTGCTCGTCGTCGTACTCCTGGATGTTCTTGCTGTAGGTGAGCGAGAGATGCGTCTTGAACACGTCCGTGAACTCGACGCGCTCGGCCTCGTTCAGCTGGCGCCAACCGCGCGCCAGCACGAGCTTGGCGAGCGTTTCGAAGTCGAAGTGCTGCTCGACCATCTTCTGCAGCTCGACGCGCTTGGCGTCGATCGACAAGCCGTCATTGCGCAGGATCGCGATACCGTCGTCGATCACCGTGCGCACGACTTCTTGCGGGCCGGCGCTGGCCGATGCAGCGGCCGACACGAGCAATAGGGCGGCGGCACAGCCGCAAAGCGCTCTTCCCGTCATGGTCCCGGCTCCTCGTCCTCGTCGAAGTAGTAGAGATCCTCCTCCGCCTCCTCCGCCGTGTCCCGGCGATCGGCGATCTGTGCCTCGCGCCGCTGCAAATAGCCGTTGCGCACCGCCGCGTAGAAGTCCAACGACGTCGACCGCAGCTGATCGATCGTGTCCAGCGATTGCGCTCGCCAGTTGACCGTGTCGACGACGGTGGCTCCGATCGTCTGATGCGCCGCCGTGTAGAACGGATACACCGCAGTGACCCAGTCGACGCACATTCCGGCGCCATCGCGAATCGTGTACGGCCCGAAGAAGGGCAGCATCAGGTACGGACCCGCTGGCGCCCCCCAGACGCCGAGGGTCTGACCGAACTCCTCGTCACCGCGCTCCAGCCCCCATCGCGCCGCCGGATCGAAGAACCCGAGCACGCCGAACGTGGTGTTGAAGGCAAAGCGCGTCACCGTGATCGCGGCACGCTTCGGCTTGCCCTGGAGCAGCTCGTTGGCGAGCACCGTGGGCGTGTCGATGTTGAAGAAGAACCGCTCGATCGCCCCTTGGACGGGATCCGGAACGACAGCGTCCCAGCCGCGCGCCACCGGCTCGAGGAACCACCGGTCGACGGCATCGTTGAATGCGAACACCTTACGGTTGATCGACTCCAGCGGATCGCCGTCGTCAGCATCTGCCCAGACCGGCGCCGCCGTCGTCACCAGCAGCAGCACCGCGAGCCAGCCGCGACGTCGACGAACCCGGGTCATTCGGAGCCACCCACGTCGGTGCCGTGCACGACCTGCCCGATCAATCGCTCGAGGATCACCGCCGACTCGGTGAACGAGATTTCGTCCCCGGAACGCAACGTCTCGTCCTCGGCGCCGAGCTCGAGCGACACGTACTGGTCGCCGAGCAACCCGGAGGTCACGATCGAGGCCGAGGTGTCGATCGGCAGCTCGAGACTCGCGTCGAGGTCCATGTCGACCCGCGCGCGGTAGTCGTCGTCGAGGCGAATGCGGGTCACTTCCCCGACACGCACCCCCGAGATCTCGACCGGCGCGCGTTCCTTGAGCCCGCCGATCTGCGAGAAGGTGGCGTGCACGTCGAGCCCGCCCCGCGAGATCCAGCTCGCGCCGCCGACGCTGAAGGACAAGAAGGCGACCGCACAGAGTGCGGCGAGCACGAACAGTCCGACCACCAGGTCGCGATTCGTCGATTGGGTCATGCCGTTCAGCTCCCCCACAAGGCAGTGATGAAGTAGTCCGCGATCAGCACGGCCACCGAGCTGACGACGACGGTCGAGGTCGTCGCCGTGCTCACGCCCACCGCGGTCGGCGCGCACGTGTAGCCGCGATACGTCGAAACCAGACCGACCAGAACACCGAACACGCCCGCCTTGAGGAAGCTGCCGAGAATGTCGTCGGCGAACGTGACGTTGCTCTCGAGGCTGGTCCAATAGCTTCCCGCGTCGACGCCCTTGAGCCCGACGCCGACCGCGTAGCCGCCGAACAGACCGCTGACGATGAACAGCGCCGACAACAGCGGCATCACCGCGATCATCGCCAGCGCCTTCGGCGTGACGACGAGGTGCACGGGGTCGATCGACATCATCCGCAGGCCGTCGAGCTGCTCCGTTCGCACCATCGCACCGATCTCCGCGGCCGTTGCCGAACCCGCGCGTCCGGTGGTCAGCAGCGCGGTGAGCACCGGTCCGAGCTCGCGTACCAGGCTCAGCCCGAGCACCGCGCCGAGCGACTCCTCGGCGCCGAAGCGCACCAGCGTGTTGTAACCCTGAAGCGCCAACACCATGCCGACGGCGGTGCCGCATACGCAGATGATGACGAGGGACAAGACTCCGAGGTTGTAGAGCTCGGCGAGAAAAGGGCGGATGCGCGGCGGCGGTGTCACCACCGCTCGCAGGATCAGCGCCGCGAAGGCCGTGATGCGTCCGAGCTCCTCGACGAAGCCCACCGACCAGGCCCCGAGCTGCCGAATCAAGCCCGTCATCGATCCCCCCCGAGGTGCTTCATAGGATCGGCCGTCGTTCGGGGTCGGCGTCGACCCCCGACTCGCGGATGCGCGCATCGCGCGGCCCGTCGTCGAGGAACTCTCGAATCCAGGGGTCGTCGCTCGACGTCAGGCCTTGCGGCGATCCGGTGACCGCCGCGCCGTCCACGAGCAGAACGATCTGGTCGGCCATGCGGAGCGTCGAACGGACGTGATGCGACGACACCAGCATGGTCACCCCGAGATCTTCGTTGATGCGACACAACAGCGCTTCGATCTTCTTGACCGAGATCGGATCGAGCCCCGAAAACGGCTCGTCGCAGAGGAGGATCTCGGGTTTCAGCACGAGTGCCCGCGCGAGTGCGGCACGCTTGACCATGCCGCCGGAAAGCTGCGCCGGCAGCAGACCGCCGGCGTCCGCGAGGCCCACCGAGCCGAGCTGGCGCTCGACCTCGGCGGCGATCTCGCGATCCGGCATGTCGGTGTGCTCGCGCAACGGGAACGCCAGATTGTCGAAGACCGTCAGCGAGTCGAGCAACGCCCCGCCCTGGAACATCATCCCGAGCTTGTCGCGGATCTCGTAGAGCTGGTGCTCCCGCAAGCGACAGAGGTCGACGTCGCCGACGAGGATGCGCCCCGATCGGGGCCGCACGAGCCCGCCGATCAGGCGCAGAATGGTCGTCTTGCCGGCCCCGCTCCCACCGAGAATGACGCTGATCGCGCCGCGCGGAAAGCGGCAACTGGTGCCGCGTAGGACGCTGCGTCCGCCGAAGTCGAGACAGACGTCGGCAAGCTCGACATGAGCTTCGGGCGTGGGCGCAGCACTCATTGCCTCGTTTTAAAGAGAGCAACGAGGTGTCGCAAGCGCTCAGCCGCGGGCCCGCCCACGGACCTACCGGCCGGTGCCCTGGACAAAGCCGTCGCCAAGACCGACAACCCGGGCAGCGAACCGGGCGAGCGACGGGAGGCGAGCACGATGAGGATGGCCATTTTCGATGTGGACGGAACCTTGACCAACACCAACGACATCGACCTGCGGTGCTACGTCCGCGCCTTGAAGGACACGTTCGCCATCGACGCGCCAGACCTGAACTGGACCGACTACCGTCACGTCACCGACATCGGCATCACCAACGAGGTCCTCGAGCAGCACTTCGGCCGGCCCCCGACGCATTCCGAGGTCGCGCAGCTGCGCGACCGTCTCATCGAGCTCTTCGACGAAGCGCTCGCCCAGGAGCCCGGCCTGGTCACCGAGATCGCTGGTGCCCAGCGCCTGCTGGACCGCCTCCGGGCGAGCGCCGACTGGGCGGTCGGGTTGGCCACCGGCTGCTGGGAGGCGTCGGCTCGCTGGAAGCTGCGCGCCGCCGGAGTCGTCGCCGACGACCTGCCCGCCGCTTTCTCGGAGGACGGAGTCAGCCGCGAAGAGATCGTCACCGCCGCCTTGCGCAAGACGAGCGCCGCCTACGGACGCGACGATTTCGAGGCCCGCGTCTCCGTCGGCGATGGCTCGTGGGACGTACGCACGGCGGCCAACCTCGAACTTGCCTTCGTCGGCGTCCGCGTCGGCGGCGACCCGGGAGCGCTGCGGCGCCTCGGGGCGCGGCACGTGCTGACCGACTATGCCGACCTCGAAGCTGCGGTCCACGCCCTCGGCAACGCCGTACCGCCGAACATGTGAGCGGTGTCTTGCCCGGGTCGCGCTCGTCGGCCTACGGTAGGGGATGCGCGCCGCGTCCAGCTCCGCAAGCCCATCCAGCGCAACCCTCCGCCCAGCACGGGACGCTCGGCCCGTCGCCGAGCGATTTCGCGATCTGCGACTCGCCAGCGAGCGCCTCGCCGCACCGCTCTCCGCCGAAGATTGTCAGGTGCAGTCGATGCCGGACGCGAGCCCGGTGAAGTGGCATCTGGCGCACACTTCCTGGTTCTTCGAAACGTTCATCCTCGAAAGGTTCGAGGCCGATTTCAGGCCGCACCACCCCGAGTACCGCATTCTCTTCAACTCGTACTACGAGACCGTCGGTGCGCAGCACCCACGGCCGCAACGCGGCCTGTTGTCACGGCCGACGCTCGACGAGGTGCGCGCCTACCGCGCCGCGGTCGACCGTCGCATGCTGGCCCTGCTGGAGTCGGGCGAAGCGCCCGCGGACGTCCGCGAGCTGACGGTCACCGGGCTCCACCACGAACAGCAGCACCAGGAGCTCTTGCTGACCGACGTCAAGCACATGTTGTCGTGCAACCCGCTGCAGCCTGCGTACGCCGTCATCGCCGCGAGCGAACCCGCGGCCGCGAGCGATCTCGGCTGGATCGGCTACGACGGCGGCATCGTCACCATCGGCGACTCCAGCGACGACTTCGCCTACGACAACGAGCGTCCGGAAC
>CALJUJ010000308.1 GCA_937975525.1 uncultured bacterium | reverse complement strand
AAGCCGGGGACGCGCTTGGCGTCGAGGACGGCCGCCCCTCGGCGCTCGTCGGCGCTCGTAGGACGCGAGCGCCGGAGGCCTCGAGGTGGGCGCCTAGTGGGTCGAACTGTGTCACCTCTCCTGCCAGGAGTGCTTTGGCGCCGCAGGGCATGTAGGTTCGCAGCAACGCTGCCTCGCGCTGCTTGGCGTCGAGCAGGAGTTGGCGCTGCTTGAGGGAGATGTCGATCCACTGCAGCAGCTTTTCCGGGCCATCGGCCTTGTCGTGGTAGCCTTGAATGTCGAGCGCGGCCATCGTCGCCCGGGGCGGCTTGTCGCCCGCGTAGGCGGTCTGCAGGATGATCTGCACGAACGGGTCGAAGCGGCGGATCGCCGAGACAACGCCGTCGCCGTTCATGCGTGGCATGAAGAAGTCGAGGAGGACGACGTGTACGTCGCTTTCCTTGAAAATCGCGATGGCCGAGTTCCCCGATTCGGCCGTGAGAACCCGGTGGCCCTCACGCTCGAGCAGGTGCCGCGTCGACGTGAGGGCTTCCTCGTTGTCGTCGACGACCAGTATCGTGTGTCCAGTCTGTCGTGCTCTTCCAATCCGCGCCATCGACGTGCTTCTCCTGCAACCAGCAACTGTTTAGCTCAATCGCGACTGAAGCTGATTGTCGTCGTTCCGCGCCGCAACTGGTATTGGGCAGGCGTATGAATTTCCGCCGCTCGGCCCGAGAAACATACGACCATGGGAGGAGAACGGACTGTGCGGCGCCGCTGGTGGGCCGCGCCGGAGCCCCGGGCGGAACAAAATCCGTCACTGCGTCGCCGATTCGCACGCCAACGCTCGTGGATCGCCGATCATTCATTGTCGGTCGCCGTCCATGGGACCGCTGCCGCGTCTTCTCCTGTCTGGAACGGTAGTTGCTCCTGCCTTGGGGATGAGTTTGTCTGTGGTATCTGCTTTGCCCGTGTTGCCTCTCATGAGAACTCGATCGCCGATACGTCGCCTCGAAGTGTTCCTCATCAAGCCGACCAAGTACGACGACGATGGCTACGTCCTACGGCATGCCCGCGGGATCCTGCCGAACAACTCGTCCCCCTGGCTGTTTGTGTTCACTATGGTCGTTCTTCGGGCTTGCGGGTTGCCGGGCGGCGAGTTCCGCGCTCATCTCTGTGACGCCGCTCTCTATGCGTTCCCCGAGCGTCTAATGTGCCGCCTCGCACGACGCCCCGACACGCGCGTGCTTGCGTGCTTCGTGGGCGCGCAAACGAACCAGTTCCCGCGCGTTTCCGACCTGGCGCATCGCTACCGCGGCTGGGGCATGGAGGTGCTGATCGGCGGTTTCCACGTGTCCGGTACCCTCGCCATGGCGGCGGACATGCCGGCGCACCTGCAGGCACTGATGGATGCCGGGATGACTCTCGTCACGGGGGAGGTCGAGGAGACCTGGGGCACGATTCTGGCGGACGCTGCCAGCGGTGAGCTGGCGCCCCGGTACGACACTCTCGATGACAAGCCCGACCTCGCGACGGCGCCGATGCCACACCTCGACGAGCGCTTGATGAGCAAGTTCGTCTACCGCCACTTCGGCACCGTCGACGCGAGCCGTGGCTGTCCGTTTCGCTGCTCGTTCTGCACGATCATCAACGTCCAGGGCCGCAAGATGCGGGTCCGCCAGGCGCAGCACGTCGCCGACGCCGTACGCGCCAACTTCGCCGCCACCGGCACTCACCACTTCTTCTTCACGGACGACAACTTCGCACGCAATGCGAACTGGCGGGAGATCTTCGAACAGCTGATCCAATTGCGCGAGCGCGAGGGAATTCCGCTGCGCTTCCTCATGCAGGTCGACACCCTGTCGCACAAGATCGCCGACTTCATCCCACTCGCCCGTCGCGCTGGCTGCTTCCAGGTCTTCATCGGCATGGAAAGCCTGGATCCGGACAGCCTCGCCGACGCCGGCAAGAAACAGAATCGGGTCGGCGAATTCACCCACCTGATCGAGGCCTGGCGCGACGCCGACATTCTGACCCACGTCGGCTACATCATCGGATTTCCGCACGACACCGTCGCTTCGGTGCGCGCGTGCATCGACGTCCTCAAGAACGATCTGCAGGTCGACCTGGCCGCGTTCTTCATGCTGACCCCGCTCCCGGGGTCGGCCGACCACCGCGCTCTGGTGAAATCCGGCACCGCGCTCGACGACGACCTCAATGCGTACGACACCTTCCATCCGGTCGTTGATCACCCGCGGATGTCGCGCGCCGAGTGGTATTCCCTGTACCGAGAAGCCTGGGCAACATTCTATACGCCGGCGCACATGCGACGGCAGGTCGCGCAGCGGCGCGGCGGCCAGAGCGTGACCCTGCTGCAGATGTATATGTGGTATAAGTCAGCTGCCGTCGTCGAGCAGTTCCACCCGATGATGACGGGGTTTCTGCGTCTCAAACCACGCACCGAACGCCGCCCTGGCTTCCCGGTCGAAGGGCGATTGCGCCATTGGCAGCGGCGGCTGCCGGAGCTCGGACGAGCTGTCTTCGGCTACGCAGCGCTGTTGCGCGAGCTGCACGAAGTCTGGGAAGCAGCGGGCGCACCGGGCGCACCGGCAACCGGGCGCGGCCAACTGCGTTCGTGGGGGCGCTTCCTCAGCGCAATGTTCGGCGGCGCGATGCCGGCCGCCGAGCCCGAAGCGGGCCCTCCGACGCAGGTCGACCGCCTCGGTGCGGGATGGACGCAATGAAGATCTACCTCGTCGGGCCGCGCAACCCGGCGTCATTCTGGACGTGCGACGCGATTCTCCCGCTGGTCGGCAAGCGCTGCCTCTACCCCAACCTTTCGCTGCCCACCCTCGCGGCGCTGACGCCGGCGCGCCACGATGTGGTGCTCTGCGACGAGAATGTCGACGAAATCGATTTTGCCTGCGACGCGGACATTGTTGGCGTCACCGGCTACACGATCCACAAGCCGCGCATCCTCGAAATCGTTCGGGAATTCCGCCGGCGCGGCAAGTTCGTCGTCGCCGGCGGACCGTTCGCTTCGCTTTGTCCGGAAGATCTCCGCAACGAAGTCGACGTCGTGTTCGTCGACGAGGCGGAGGCAACCTGGCCCCAGTTTCTTCGTGACTTCGCTGCCGGCTGCCACCAGGCCGAGTACCAATGCGCGGAGAAGCCGAGCCTGCAGGATGCCCCGGTGCCCCGCTTCGATTTGCTTCCCGTCGACCGCTACCAGAGCATGACGGTCCAGTTTGCACGAGGATGCCCGTTCACGTGTGAGTTCTGCGATATCATCGTCCTCTATGGGCGGCGACCGCGAACCAAGCGCGTTGAACAAGTGATGCGCGAAGTGCAAGCCTGCTTCGACCTGGGGGCGCGTAGCATCTTTATCGTCGACGACAACTTCATCGGCAACAAGAAGGAGGCGAAGCGGCTTCTCGAAGCGATCATCGAATGGCAGCAGCAGCACGGTTATCCGCTCGAGTTCAACACGGAGGTCAGCCTCAACGTAGCGCAGGACGAGGAACTCCTGCGGCTCATGCATGCGGCAAACTTCCCGTCGGTATTCATCGGCATCGAGTCGCCGCGTGCGGCCAGCCTGCAGGAGACGCATAAGCTGCAGAACCTGCGCGAGGACGTCGTCGGCGCCGTGCATCGCGTGCAAGAGGCCGGCATCGAGGTCATGGCCGGCATGATCGTCGGCTTCGATCACGACGATGCCACCATCTTCGCAGAACAGCAGCGTTTTCTCGAAGACGCCCGGATTCCGATCGCAATGACCGGAATGCTGCAGGCGCCGCCGAAGACGCCCCTCTACCGCCGACTGAAAGATGCAGGGCGTCTGATCGCCGAGTGCGTTGGCGATCAGTTCGTCTTCACCAACATCGTTCCCGAGCGGATGTCGCTGCAGGACCTGTACCGCGGGTATCGCCAGCTCCTGCTGGAACAGTACTCGTACGCGGCATTCCGCCGCCGCTGCATGGCGCTTCTGCTCAGCAAACGAGCGCCGCGCCGGACGGCGGCGGCTCCCAGCCGCGAGGATGTCGCCACCGGCATGCGCATTGTCGCATCCTGTATCCTGCGTGCCTCACCGCAGCGCGCCTGGTTCACGTTGTCGATCCTCGCAGAAACGCTCCTGCGCCGCCCCACTGCTCTGAAGGAAGCGCTCGCCCTCGCAGTCCTGCACAAACATTTTTACGAGTATACGCGCGACCTCTGCGCGCAGCTCGAGACGCGGCTGGCGCCGGAAGCTCGCGGGCCGCAAGCCTCCGAGCCGATCCGCTGCCAGGCCACACCAGGCTAGATCTCGTCGCCCGGCAAAGGGGACGAGCGCCTTGGGGATCCGCGTGTTTGGCATCAGACGTCG
>CALJUJ010000307.1 GCA_937975525.1 uncultured bacterium | reverse complement strand
CGAGCGTCGCGGATGTTGTCGCGCAGCGGCCGGTGCGCTTCCCGCGCTGCCGTCATGATCGCGCGCACCTGCTTGGCGCGGTCCGCGTCGAGACCGGCGGCGTCGATGGCGCGGCCGAGCTGACGCCCGGGACCGCCAGCGGGACCGCCAGCGGAACCGCCGCCGGCACCACCGCCGCCGGGACCGGCGAGAGCTACACCGGTAAGTGTCATGCCGACGATCGCGGCGAGCGAACCGAGTACGAGTGAACGAAGCTTCATGGCGAACCTCCTGGGACTGCGCCTTCGCGAGGAGGCGTCGGTTCCCTTGGTGGATGTGATGGACAGGTCCGGTCTACGTGGCACCACGCGGCAGATGGCCTCAGCGCTCGACCTTCCAGACGGTGCCGCCGGGAGCGTCTTCGAGAACGATGCCTTTGGCCGCGAGCTCATCACGGATCGCGTCGGCGCGGGCGAAGTCGCGGTTGGCGCGCGCCTCGCGTCGCTCCTCGACGAGCGCATCGATCGCATCCGCATCGATGTCGCTACCGGCGAGGTGGGCATCGCGCCCGCGTTCGAGGTACTCGTGGGGATCGCTGCCGGCAACGCCCAAAACCCCTCCGATGGTCCGGATGGCGGCGCGCAGCGGCTCGACCGCGGCGACGTCGCCGTCGTCGAGAAGCCGATTGATGGTGCGAACGGTCTCGAACAAAACGCCGAGCGCGCGCGAAGTATTGAGGTCGTCGTCCATCGCCGCAACGAAGGCGTCGACGACCGCGGAATCGGCTTGGGTATCGGCGCCGGCGGCGCCGGCGTCATCCGCACGCGCCAGCGTCTCGTAGACGCGGGCGAGCGCCTTGGCGGTTTCGTCGAGGCGCTCGGCGGAGAACTCGAGCGGGCTGCGGTAGTGGGTGCCGATGACGAACTGGCGAACCGCCTCGCCGCCGGCCTGGGCGACCGCGGCTTCGACGGTGAGGAAGTTGCCCAGCGACTTGGACATCTTCTCCTTACCGATGTTCACCATTCCGTTGTGCAGCCAGAAGCGCGCGAAGGAGCAGTCGTGAGCACCTTCCGATTGCGCGATCTCGTTCTCGTGGTGCGGAAAGATGAGGTCGGTGCCGCCGCCGTGGATGTCGAAGGGCTGGCCGAGATAGCGGCTCGCCATCGCGGAGCACTCGATGTGCCAGCCCGGACGGCCACTGCCCCACGGGCTGTCCCAGGCCGGCTCACCCGGCTTGCTCGCCTTCCACAGCGCGAAATCCATCGGATGGCGTTTGCGCGCGTCGACGTCGATGCGCGCTCCGGCCTGCATGTCCTCGAGCTTGCGCTTCGACAGCTTGCCGTAGCCCGCGAACTTGTCGACGGCGAAGTAGACGTCACCATCCGCGGCGTACGCCAGCCCCTTGGCCTCCAGGGTGCGGATCAGGTCGATCATGTCGTCGATGTGCTCGGTGGCGCGGGGCTCGATGGACGGCGGCCGGCAGCCGAGGGCGGCCACGTCGGCGGCGAACGCACGGAGGTTGTCGGCGACGAGCTCGGCGGTGCTGATGCCGGCTTGCTGGGCGCGGGCGATGATCTTGTCGTCGACGTCGGTGAAGTTGCGCACCAGTGTCACCTCGTAGCCGCGAAAGACGAGGTAGCGGTAGAGGACGTCGAACGTGACGAGCGCGCGCGCATGGCCGATGTGCGAGCGATCGTAGACGGTGACACCGCACACGTAGACTCCGACCTTGGGTGGCTGCAGGGGGACGAACTCTTCGAGCTTGCCGGACAGGGTATTGTGGAACTTCAAGGGCATGTTGGTTGCGGGTGCGGAGATCGCGGGAGACGGCCGGCGCGACGGCGCGGCGTTGCGGTCTCGGTCGTCGATCAGTCCTGGTCTTCCTTGAGCTTGGCGAGAACCGACAGGTCTTCCAACGTCGTCGTGTCGCCCACGGTTTCGGCGCCCGAGGCAACGTCGCGGAGCAGGCGCCGCATGATCTTGCCGCTGCGGGTCTTCGGCAGCGCGTCCGTGAAGCGGATGTCGTCGGGCTTGGCGAAGGCGCCGATCTCGCGACCGACGTGCTCGCGCAGCTCCTTGCGCAGGGCGTCGCTCTCCTTTTTGCCGGCCTCGAGGCTGACGAACGCGGCGATCGCCTGGCCCTTGAGCTCGTCGGGGCGGCCGACCACGGCGGCTTCGGCGACGGCGGGATGGCTGACGAGGGCGCTCTCGATCTCCATGGTGCCCAGACGGTGGCCGGAGACGTTGACGACGTCGTCGATGCGTCCCATCACCCAGAAGTAGCCGTCGTCGTCGCGGCGCGCGCCGTCGCCGGTGAAGTACACCCCGTCGATCTGACTCCAGTAGGTCTGCACGAAGCGCTCGGGATCGCCGTAGATCGTGCGCATCATCCCCGGCCACGGCTTCTTGATGACCAGGAAGCCACCCTGGTTGGCGCCGACGGATTCGCCTTCGCGGGTCATCACGTCGGCGACGATTCCGGGAAAGGGTCGGGTCGCGCTGCCCGGCTTGGTCGGCGTCACTCCGGGAATCGGCGCGATCAAGATGCCCCCGGTCTCGGTCTGCCACCAGGTGTCGACGATCGGGCAGCGCTCCTTGCCGATCTCGCGGTGGTACCACATCCAGGCTTCGGGATTGATCGGCTCGCCGACGCTGCCCAGCAGGCGCAGGCTGTCGAGTCGATGGCGGCGCGGGAACTCGTTGCCCCACTTGATGAACGCGCGGATGGCCGTCGGCGCGGTGTAGAAGACCGTGACTCCGTACTTGTCGACGATCTCCCAGCAGCGATCGTTGTCCGGGAAGTTCGGCGCTCCTTCGTACATCACGGTCGTCGCGCCGTTGGCGAGGATGCCGTAAACGACATAGCTGTGGCCGGTGACCCAGCCGATGTCGGCGGTGCACCAATACGTGTCTTCGTCCTTCAGGTCGAAGATCCACTTGCTGGTGATGTAGGTGTGCACCATGTATCCGCCCGTGGTGTGCACGACGCCCTTGGGCTTCCCAGTGGTGCCACTGGTGTAGAGGATGAAGAGCGGGTGCTCGGCGTCGAGCGGCTCGGCGGGGCACTCGTCGGCTGCCTCTTCGATGAGGTCGTGCCACCAGCGGTCGCGGCCGCTCTTCATCGGCACGGTCTCACCGGTGCGCCGGACGACGACCACGTTCTCGACCGACGGTGCATCCTGCAAGGCGTCGTCGACGTTCGCCTTGAGCGGAACGACTCCGCCGCGGCGATAGCCGCCATCGGCGGTGATGACCAGGGTCGCCTGCGCGTCGTTCATGCGGTCGCGCAGCGCATCCGCGCTGAACCCGCCGAAGACGACGCTGTGGGTCGCGCCGATGCGGGCGCATGCGAGCATGGCGATCGCCGCCTCCGGGATCATCGGCAGATAGATGCCGACGCGATCGCCCTTCTTGACGCCCAGCCCCTTGAGCACGTTGGCGAAGCGGCAGACCTCGCGGTGCAGTTGCTGGAACGTCAGCGTGACCGAGTCCCCGGGCTCGCCTTCCCAGATCAGTGCCGCCTTGTTGCGCCGGTGGGTCTGCAGATGACGGTCGAGGCAGTTGTGCGAGAGATTGGTGGTGGCGCCGACGAACCACTTGGCGAACGGCGCCTTCCACTCGAGTACGCTCTTCCAAGGCGAGAACCAGTCGAGCTCGCCGGCGACGTCGGCCCAGAAGCGCTCGGGGTCGGCGGCGGCCGCCGCGACGATCTCGTCGTAGCGGTCCTCGGTCGGCACGTGCGCCTGCGCCCGAAACGGCGCGGGCGGGGGAAAGACGCGATCTTCGTGCAACAGGGAGTCGATGTCGGCCATAGGGACCCCGTATTAGGCCTCGCGGCACCCTGGGCTCAAGGGTTGACCGCCGCCGGTCGGCAGTGCGGGCACGGACGTCGAGACAGTCGTTTCCGCGCGGACACACTTGCTCGCGGACCGCGGATCGGGCATTAAAACGAAAGTCGCGCCCGTGGCGCGACCTCGCGGGGCCGTAGCTCAGTTGGGAGAGCGCTAGAATCGCACTCTAGAGGTCGGGAGTTCGACTCTCCTCGGCTCCACTCCAAAGAAAAGGGGCGGATGGGCATGAGCCCACCCGCCCCTTTCTTCATTCGGCCGTCGAGGAATCTCGCAGTCTCAGGCCGCGTGGCGATCGTCGAGTACGGGATCGACGGCCGGCAGGCCGAGCGCCTCACGCAGCGCGCTGCCGAAGCGCGGATGACGGATCTGTTCGGGAGTGAACGCG